>NZ_JBBEOG010000007.1 GCF_037860835.1 Aquipuribacter nitratireducens
GGAGGCCTCGCCTGTCAGCCAGGCTCACCGAACACCAGCGGTACAACCTCCCTGGGCATCACAACTAGCCGCCGAGACCGGTCACGCGCCGCTCGCCGGTGTAGACGGTGAAGCGCCCCTGCCGGCTGAACCCGACGAGCGTCATGCCCGCGTCCGCAGCGAGCTCGACCGCGAGCGACGACGGGGCGGACACGGCCGTCAGCAGCGGGACCCCGGCGAGGCGGGCCTTCTGGACGAGCTCGAACGAGGCCCGTCCGCTCACCTGGAGCACGTGCCCGGCGAGCGGCAGCCGGCCCTCGCGCAGCGCCCAGCCGACGACCTTGTCGACGGCGTTGTGCCGGCCGACGTCCTCCCGCAGGACGACGAGCTCGCCGTCGGCCGTGAACAGGCCCGCCGCGTGCACCCCGCCGGTGCTCGCGAAGGCGGCCTGCGCCTCACGGAGGGTGTCCGGCAGCGAGGCCAGGACGGCGGGCTCGACGCGGACGTCGTCGACCGCGACGTCGAAGCGGGCGACCTTGTCGACCGCCTCGAGCGACGCACTGCCGCACACCCCGCAGGCGGACGTCGTGAAGACGTGCCGCTCGAGCGAGGGGTCCGGTGGCGGCACGTGCGGCGCCAGGCGGACGTCGACCGCGGCCCCCATCGCCTGCACGCTCGCGACGTCGTCCGCCGCTGCGACGACGCCCTCCCCGACGAGGAAGCCGATCGCGAGGTCGATGTCGTGACCAGGGGTCCGCATCGTCACGCTGAAGGGGCGCCCGGCGAGGCGGATCTCCAGCGGCTCCTCCACGGCGAGGGAGTCCGGCCGGGCCGAGGTGGTCCCGTGCGTCGTGTCGTGGCGGACCACCCGCCGCCTCACCGTCATGGGCACCGGCCCAGTATCCGCACTCGTCCCGCGTCCGCCTGGCGGGAGCGTCGCTGTCGCTGCCGACCGACCGTTCGTCGTACCGGACCGACCGTTCGTCGCACGGACACTCGTCCGGTTGGCGATCACGTGTCGCCTCGCCTATCCCTGGGTAGTTGAACGTCGAGCCACACGTGCCAGTGATTCGGCGTCAGAGATGACCCCCTTGGAGGAGCGACGATGCTTCGAGTGCTCGACCGCGAACGGACGATCGCGGGACCCGGCTTCAACCGCTGGCTCGTCCCGCCGGCGGCCCTCGCCGTCCACCTGTCGATCGGCCAGGTGTACGCCTTCAGCGTCTTCAACGTGCCGCTCGAAGAGCGGTTCGACGCGAGCGCGACGGCCGTCTCCACCATCTTCTCCATCGCCATCGTCATGCTCGGGCTCACCGCCGCCTTCGGCGGCACGTGGGTCGAGCGCAACGGCCCCCGCAAGACGATGGCCGCGTCCGCCACCGCCTGGGTGCTCGGGTTCCTCGTGAGCGCGCTCGGCATCGCGAGCGGCCAGCTGTGGCTGGTGTACGTCGGCTACGGGGTGCTCGGCGGCATCGGGCTCGGACTCGGCTACATCTCCCCCGTGTCGACCCTCATCAAGTGGTTCCCGGACCGCCCGGGCCTCGCGACCGGACTGGCGATCATGGGCTTCGGCGGCGGCGCGCTCATCGCGAGCCCGCTGAGCAGCCGCCTGCTCAACGCCTACGGCGACGGCGACCTCGTCGCCGGCCTC
The DNA here is from genome assembly GCF_037860835.1 of Aquipuribacter nitratireducens. NCBI lineage: Bacteria > Bacillati > Actinomycetota > Actinomycetes > Micrococcales > Intrasporangiaceae > Aquipuribacter > Aquipuribacter nitratireducens. Next base: position 1,631 of record NZ_JBBEOG010000007.1, read on the forward strand.
GTGCCGACCTTCCTCACCCTCGGCGTCGCGTACCTCGTCCTCATGGCGCTCGGGGCGTACGTCGTCCGTGTCCCGGCAGCGGACTGGCGGCCCGCCGGGTACACGCCTCCCGCGGCGACCGGGCAGCCGAGCATGCGGACCACCGCAGACGTCACCGCCCGCAACGCCATCCGCACCCCCCAGTTCTGGCTGCTGTGGGTCGTGCTCTTCTGCAACGTGACCGCGGGCATCGGGATCCTCGCCCAGGCCTCACCGATGGTGCAGGCGTTCTCCGGCGTCGAGGCCGCCGCGGCCGCGGGATTCGTCAGCCTCCTGAGCCTGGCGAACATGGCCGGCCGGATCGTGTGGTCGTCGACGTCGGACGTCATCGGCCGCAAGAACACGTACATGATGTACCTCGGCGTCGGCGCGCTCCTGTACCTCGGCGTCGCCCTCTTCGGGCCGTCGTCGCTGGTGCTGTTCGTGCTGCTGACGATCGTCATCCTCAGCTTCTACGGCGGCGGCTTCGCGACCATCCCCGCCTACCTCAAGGACCTCTTCGGCGGGTTGCAGGTGGGCGCCATCCACGGCCGGCTCCTCACGGCGTGGTCCGCGGCCGGTATCGCCGGGCCGTACATCGTGAGCGGCATCCAGGACGTGCAGACCGCGCGCGGTGCGGAGGGCGCGGACCTGTACCTCCTCTCGCTCTACATCATGGTCAGCGTGCTGGTCGTCGGGTTCGTCGCGAACCTGCTCGTGCGACCGGTCGCGACCCGCTTCCACGAGCCCACCCGGGCGCCCGCCGAGCGCGACGACGTCGCCCTCGCCGGCGAGCGCTGAGACCCGACGGACAGGAGACGACGATGAGCACCGACAGCAGCGCCTCGAGCGGCGAGCGGACCGCGGCCGTGTTCCTCTGGGTCGTGGTGAGCGCCGGCCTGGTCTACGGCGTGGCCGAGACCGTCAGCCGGGTGACCCAGCTGTTCGCCTGACCCGCGCACCACCGCGACGAGAGAGGCAGAGGACCGTGGCGACCCGAGCACCGCGCGAGGACTTCACCGACGACGGGATGTCCGTCACCCACCCGAAGACGTGGGCGGCGGGGGTGCCCGGGGTCTACCACGCCCTCGAGATCTCGTGGAAGCAGATGGGGACGGGCCGGACGGTCCGCACCCTCCCCCTCCTCAACCAGAAGCACGGCTTCGACTGCCCGGGCTGCGCGTGGCCGGACCCCGACCACCGCTCCCCGGCCGAGTTCTGCGAGAACGGCGCCAAGGCCGTCGCCGAGGAGGCGACGGTCCGCCGCGTCGGACCCGACTTCTTCCGCGAGCACAGCGTCGACGAGCTCGCGGAGAAGTCGGACTGGTGGCTCGGGCAGCAGGGGCGCCTCACCCACCCCGTCATCAAGCGCGCCGGGTCCCTGCACTACGAGCCGCTGTCGTGGGACGAGGCGCTCCGCACGATCGGGGACCGGCTGCGCTCCCTCGACGACCCCGACGAGGCCGTCTTCTACACCTCGGGGCGCACCTCGAACGAGGCGGCGTTCCTCTACCAGCTGTTCGTGCGCGGGTTCGGCACGAACAACCTCCCGGACTGCTCGAACATGTGCCACGAGTCGAGCGGGTCCGCGCTCAGCGAGACCATCGGCGTCGGCAAGGGCTCGGTCCAGCTCGACGACCTCCACGAGGCCGACCTCATCGTCGTGGCGGGGCAGAACCCGGGCACGAACCACCCGCGCATGCTGAGCGCGCTGGAGAAGGCGAAGAAGAACGGCGCCGTCGTCGTCGCGGTCAACCCGCTGCCCGAGGCGGGGCTCATGGAGTTCCGCAACCCGCAGTCGCCCGTCGGCGTCGTCAAGGGCGCACAGCTCGCCGACGACTTCCTCCAGGTCCGCGTCGGCGGCGACATGGCCCTGTTCCAGGCCGTCGGGGCGCTGCTGCTCGAGCGGGAGGCCGAGCGCCCGGGCAGTGTCGTCGACCGCTCGTTCGTCGAGCAGCACACGAGCGGCTTCGAGGACTACCGTGCCCAGGCCGCGACGCTCGTCTGGGCCGACGTCCTCGCCGCGACCGGCCTCACCCGCGCCGCGATCGAGCAGCTCGCCGACCGCTTCGAGAGCAGCCGCCGCACGATCGTCTGCTGGGCGATGGGCCTCACCCAGCACCGGCACTCCGTCGCGACGCTGCGGGAGGTGGTCAACGTCCTCCTGCTCCAGGGCAACCTCGGACGTCCCGGCGCCGGCGTCTGCCCCGTCCGCGGTCACAGCAACGTCCAGGGCGACCGCACGATGGGGATCTTCGAGCGGATGCCGGAGTGGTTCCACGACCGCATCGACGAGGAGTTCCGCTTCACCTCCCCGCGCGTCCACGGTTACGACACGGTCGCGGCCATCGAGGCGATGCGCGACGGGCGCGCCCGCTTCTTCATGGGCATGGGTGGCAACTTCGTCCGTGCCACACCGGACTCCGCCGTGACGGAGCGGGCGCTGCGGTCGTGCGCGATGACGGTCCAGGTGTCGACGAAGCTCAACCGCTCCCACGCGGTCGTCGGCGAGGTCGCGCTGATCCTGCCGACGCTCGGGCGCACCGAGCGGGACGTGCAGCAGGCCGGCGAGCAGGTCGTCACGGTCGAGGACTCGATGAGCGCCGTCCACGCGAGCCGCGGCACCCTGAAGCCGGCGTCGCCGCACCTGCTGAGCGAGGTCGCCATCATCTGCCGGCTCGCGCGGGAGGTCCTCGGCGACCGGCTCGCAGCCGACTGGGCCGGGTTCGAGGCGGACTACCGGACGATCCGCGCCGCCATCTCGCGGGTGGTGCCGGGCTTCGACGACTACGAGAAGAAGATCGAGCACCCGGGTGGGTTCACGCTCCCCCACGCCGCGCGCGAGCGCCGCTGGAACACCGCGTCCGGTCGCGCGACGTTCACGGCGAACGAGCTCTACTACCCGAAGGTGCCGGAGGGCCGGCTCCTCCTGCAGACGCTGCGCAGCCACGACCAGTTCAACACGACGATCTACGGCCTCGACGACCGCTACCGCGGCATCAAGGGCGGGCGACGCGTCGTGTTCGTCAACCCCGCCGACCTCGCGGTGCAGGGACTGGTCGACGGCCAGCACGTGGACATCGTCTCGGAGTACGCCGACGGCGAGCGGGTCGCGGAGAACTTCCGCGTCGTCGAGTACGACACCGCCCGCGGCTGCGCCGCCGCGTACTACCCGGAGACGAACGTCCTCGTGCCGCTGGACCACAAGGCCGACGTGAGCCGGACGCCCGCGAGCAAGTCGCTCGTCGTGCGGCTCGTCGCACGCGACGCGGCGCCGGCCGGCGCGGCGGTCGCGACGGCTGTCGGCGCGTCCACCTGACCGCGACCATGACGGTCGTGGCGGACGCGGCGACAGGAGGGGCGCACGCCCACCGCCACGCCGACGGGGTCGACGTCCCGACCGCGCGGCGGCTGGCCCACGACGCCGGTGCCGCGCGGCTGCTGCCGCCCGCCCCGCTGCCCCTCGACGAGTGCGGAGGGACGGTGCTCGCCGCGCCGCTCGTCGCGCGTTCCGACGCCCCGTCGGTCGACAGCTCGGCGATGGACGGCTTCGCGGTCCGCGGCGAGGGCCCGTGGAGCGTCGTCGACCGGGTGCTCGCGGGCGCCGTCGCGCGGCGGGCGCTCACGCCCGGGGAGGCGGCCGAGGTCGCGACGGGTGCCCCCGTGCCGGCCGGCACGGAGCGCGTGCTGCCGATCGAGGACGTCACCGTCGACGGGAGCCGGGTCGCGCTCACCGGCCCGTGGCCGTCCCGGCGGCACGTGCGGCGCCGCGGGGAGCAGGTCACGGCGGGCACGGTGCTGCTCGACGCCGGTGTGCCCGTGAGCGCCGCCGTCCTCGGGCTCGCGGCGAGCGCGGGTGCCGACTCCCTCACCGTGCGCCGCCGCCCCCGGGTGGGCGCGCTGCTGACCGGTGACGAGCTCGTGACGTCCGGCGTGCCGCGGCCCGGGCAGGTGCGCGACGCCGTCGGGCCGCTGCTGCCCGGCCTCGTCGAGCACCTCGGAGGACGGCCGGTCGAGGCGCGTCGCAGCGGTGACGACGCCCGTGCGCTCGGCGCCGCGCTCGACTCCCTGCTGGCGACGGACGCCGACGTCGTCGTGACGTGCGGCATGGCCGGCGCTGGGCCCGCGGACCACCTGCATGCGTGGCTCGGTGACATCGGGGCGTCCCTCGTCGTCGACGGGGTCGCCGTGCGGCCAGGCCACCCGCAGCTGCTCGCGGTGCTGCCCGACGGCCGCCCGCTCGTGGGCCTGCCGGGCAACCCGCTCGCGGCCGTCGCCGCGCTCCTGCTCCTGCTGGGCCCGGTGCTCGACGGGATGACGGGTCGCGTCGGCCCGCCCGCGGCCCGGGTCCGGCTCGTGGGCGCGGTGCCCTCCGGACGCCCCGTCACCTCGCTCGTGCCGGTGCGCCGGGGCACCGAGCCCGGGACCGTCGAGGCGGCCGGGCCGGCCGGGCCCGCCCAGCTGTGGGGCCTCGCGCTCGCCGACGCCGTCGCCGTGGTGCCGCCGGGCGCCGGGCCTCAGGACCTCGTCGAGCTGCTGCCGCTGCCCTGAGCCGCTGCCCCCGAACGGCGCGAGGAGCCGCGGCGGTCAGCGCACGACGACGCTGAGCCGACCCCGGCCGTACCGCGCGATCTCGAGCGCGATGTCGTCGCGGGGCGCGGCCCGCACGGCGAGCTCGCGGACGTCCGCGCGCAGCTCGTCGTCCGGGCCGATCACCGAGTACAGCTTGAGGTGCGGCGCGTTCGGCACGTTGAACAGCGACGCGAACACGTTGAGCACCTCCGAGCAGTTCTCCACGAGGGTCTCGGTGAGGGCACCCGCATCGACGGCGTCCTGCGCCGCACCGGGCGGCAGCAGCCCGAGGGCGGCGCCGGAGTACGCGGCGAGCGCGACGTCGAACATCACGAGGGCCCGGGTCTCCATCGACGCGTCGACGTACAGCCCGACGAGGCTGCCGCTCGCGCCGCCGACGGCGACGGGGTCGGCGCCGGAGGCGATCTCGACGTCGCGGCCGGTGAGGCCCTCGAAGAGGTCCTTGACGGCCTTGAGGTGCGGCACCGGCACCGGCGCGGGCCCGGTGGGGCGGTTGAGGACGAGGCTCACAGCACACCTGCCAGCGTGTCGGCGAACGTGTCGGCGTCGAACGGCTTCGCGATGAGGAACAGCGCCCCCGCGGCGGCCGCGCGGTCGCGCATCTCCGAGGAGCCCTCGCTCGTGACGAACCCGAACGGCGTCGCGTCCCCGCGCGCCCGCAGGTGCGTGAGGAAGTCGATGCCGGTGAGCTCGGGCATGTTCCAGTCGGACAGGACGAGGTCGGGCTGCTCGCTCGCGACCACGTCGAGCCCCTCGGCGCCGTTCGTGGCCTCGACGATGTCGAGGCCCTCGAAGCCGGCCTGCCGCAGGGTGCGGACGACGATCTGCCGCATGACGCGGGAGTCGTCGCAGACGAGGACCTTCATGGTGGGCTGCTCCCTCAGGGGTGACGGGGGTGGGGGACGGCGGTCGCGTCGGCACCGGGGAGGGCGTCGACGCGGACGAGGAGGAGGTGCTCGCCCCACCACAGGGGGGCGAGGACGGTGCCGGCGCGCGGGCCGGACGTGCCGCGCGTGACGGCGGGCAGGCCGAGCCGGTGCTCGCCGACGAGGACGGCCTTGAGGTTGCCGCCGACCATGTTCGTGATCTCACCCGTGGCGTCGGCGACGTCGGCCTCGTCGACGTCGTCGGGGTCCAGGGCGAGCATGCGCGAGGCGGCGGCACGGGCGGCGGCCTCCGGCAGCACGACCTGCACGACGGCGGCGGCGGGCCCCTCGATGGCGATCCGCCCGACGAGGGCGTCCGCCAGGTCGGCGTCCGACGGCACCTCGAACGCCTCGTCGAGCTCGACCTCGTCGTCGACGAAGGACGCCCACACGGCCTGCGTGAGCTCGGTGACGACGGCGGCGTCGACGACGTCGACGAGCGCGACGGCGCCGCTCACGCCCCGACCTCGGCGGGCACCAGGCCGAGGTAGCGGAGCTTGTCCGCCAGCGCGTCGGCCGTGAAGGGCTTGATGAGGTACTCGTGGGCGCCGGCGGCGAGCGCGCGGACGATCTGCGAGTGCTCGGACTCCGTCGTCACCATCATGAGCGTGACGCCCCGCCACCGGGGGTCGCTGCGGACGGCCTGGACGAGCTGGAGGCCGTCCATGACGGGCATGTTCCAGTCGATGCACGCGAGGGCGGGCACCGTCCCCTCGGCCGTGAGCCGTTCGAGCTCGGCGAGGGCGCTGGCGCCGTTGTCCGCCTCGACCGGGGTGAACCCGAGCGGGCCGACGATGGCGGAGACGATGCGCCGCATGGCGCGGGAGTCGTCGACGACGAGGGCGAGCATCAGCGGCCTCCGGGGCTGAGGTGGGTCCTGGTGCGGGTGGTCGGGAGGGGACGGACGGGTTTCGGGGCACCCACGAGGGGTCGGGTGCCCGGCGCCTGGCGGGGCAGCGGCGGGCGGACACCACCCGCCGGCGGCAGGGACGGCACGGCGCGGGTCGTCGACAGGGACGGGGCGCCGTCCTGACGCAGGACGGACGAGCCCGCGACCGTCTCCCGGTTCCAGCCGACGTCGAGCCCCAGGGCGGACTCGGCGGCCCCGAGGAGCAGGACGCCGTCGGGGCGGGTGACCCCGCGCACGCGGCGGAGGATGTCGACCTTCGTCGCGCCGTCGAAGTAGATGAGGACGTTGCGCAGCAGCACGACGTCGAAGCGGCCGAGGTCGGTGAAGGGCTCGGCGAGGTTGCCCTCGCGGAAGCTCGTCATGCGCTGCAGCTCGGGCGCGACGCGCCAGTGGGCGCCGTCGCGGGTGAACCACCGCACGAGGTGGCTGGCCGGCAGGCCGCGGTTGACCTCGAGCTGGGAGAAGCGACCCTCGCGGGCACGCGCCACCATCGCCGGCGACAGGTCGGTCCCGATGATCTCCACCGACCAGCCCGGCGGCACGACCTCCGTGCACAGCATCGCGACGGAGTACGCCTCCTGGCCGGAGGAGCACGCCGCGGACCAGATGCGCAGGCGCCGCTCGGAGCCGCGGGCGCGCACGAGGTAGGGCAGCACGGCGGTCCGCAGCAGCTCGAAGGGGCCGTTGTCACGGAACCACGACGTCTCGTTCGTCGTCATCGCGTCGACGACGAGCCCGACGACGCGCCGGTCCCCGGCGCGGGCTCGGGCGACGAGCTCCCCGACACCGCCGAGGCCCTCGCTGCGGACGATGGGCGCGAGCCGGGTGTCGATGAGGTACTGCTTGGACTCGTCGAGGACGATCGCGGAGCGGCGGCGCACGAGCTCGCGCACCCAGATGGCGTCGGCGGGACTCATGGCCGGTCGGCTGTCAGGCATGCCGACCTCCGGAGACCGGGGTCACCGCACGGAGCGGTGGCACGGCACCGGGCTGGGAGACCACGGCGCGGACGACCGCGGGACCGATGTCGGGCAGCGGGAGGACCGCGTCGGCGAGCCCGGCTCCCACGAGGCTGCCGGGCATGCCCCACACCACGCTCGACGCCTCGTCCTGCGCCCACAGCGGGGCTCCTGCGGCGGCGAGGTCCGCCGCCCCGGCGGTCCCGTCGGAGCCCATCCCCGTGAGGACGACGGCGAGGCACTGCCCGTGCACGGCGCGCGCGACGGAGCGGAAGAGCACGTCGACCGCGGGACGGCAGAAGTTCTCCGGCGGGGCGTCGCTCAGCCGGGTGCGGAGCACCCCGGCGTCGCGGACGACCTCGAGGTGCCGGCCGCCGCGGGCGACGACGACGGTGCCGGGATCGAGGCGCTGCCCGTCCTCGGCGTGGAGGACCCGGACGGCGCACGTGCGGTCGAGCCGCTCGGCGAGCAGCTGCGTGAACTCCGCCGGCATGTGCTGGACGACGACGACCGGCACAGGGAAGGACGGCGGCAGCGAACCGATGACCTTCGACAGGGCCTCCGGCCCACCGGTGGACGACCCGACGGCGACGAGCTGCGGTCGTCGCACGAGGGTGCGGGGCGGGCCCTGTCGCGGCAGCGGCGGGACGGCCCGGGCGGCGGGTGAGGCCAGGAGTGGCGAACCGGCGGGCCGCAGGGCCGAACGGCGCAGCTGCGTGCCCGGCTGCCGGCGGCGACCGGCGAGCGCCCGGACCCGGGGCAGCAGCTCGGCACGGACCTGGTCGAGGCCGGAGCCGACGGCGGAGGCCTGGCCGGGCTTCGTCACGTAGTCGGTGGCGCCCGCGTCGAGGGCGTCGAACGTCGCCCGCGCGCCGCGCTCCGTGAGCGTGCTGAACATGATGATCGGGGTGAGGCGGTCCGTCGTGCGGATCTCGCGGACGGCCTGGATGCCGTCCATGACGGGCATCTCGATGTCCATCGTCACGACGTCGGGGCGAAGGCGCCGCACGGCGTCGGCACCGAGCCGGCCGTTGGAGCAGGTCGCGACGACCTCGACCTCCGGGTCGGAGGCGAGGACGTCGGAGACCAGGCGGCGCACGACGACCGAGTCGTCGACCACGACGACACGGATGCGAGGGCTGCTCACACGACCTCCGTCCGGCGCCCGCACGGGCGCTGCTCACGTCACCCCGAGAGGGGGTGTCGTGTGAGGAGATCGGCAGGTCTAGGCCGGACCTGATGCCTCGTCGAGCGCGTCGAGCAGATCGGCGACGAGGACCTCGAACACGTCGTCGGGCAGGACGTCGGCGACGACGAGCGCCTGGACGGCACCGCTGCACGTGTTCCACACGCCCGCGGCCGCCTCCGCGGGGGTGACCCCGGCGCGGTGGAGGGCGCGGACGAGGTCGAGCTGGGCGAGCGCGGCCGTGCGGGTGCGGCCGGTGATCTCGATGGCCCACGTCGCGTCGTGGACGTGACGGGCCCACACCGCGGGGACGGGCCGGTCGGGCGTGCGGAGGGCCTCGGGGCGCGCGGCGGCGACCTGCCGCAGCAGCGAGGCGGCCGCGGGCACCTCGACGGCGTCGCCGGGTGAGTCGACGGGCGGCAGCAGGTCACCGCCGACGGTGGGCCGCAGCAGCTCCCGCGCGAGCGGGGCGAGGGCGGGGTCGCCGCAGCCGAGCAGGAGCTCCGCGAGCACCCCGTCGGCCAGGGCGGCGCCGAGCCGCACGTCCGAGGCCTCGCGCACGGCCAGCCCGGCCGCGGCCTCGTGCGGCGCCCCCGTGCCCGAGCGGCCGGTCGCGTCGACGGGGAGCGACCGGGCGAGCGCGAGGAGGTCCTCGACGGTGCCGAGGCTCACGGCCTGGAGGTCGCGGCGCGCCCGGCGAAGGGACGCCGTGAGCGTCTCCGCGAGCTCCTCGACGCTCACCGGGCGCGCCGGCGTCCCCGGCGACCGGCTCTCGACCACGTCGTCACGGACGTCGACGGCCGGGACGGTGGCGCGCTCCCCGAGGAGGCGGAGCGCCGCGGCGCGGGCCCCCGCGGGGTCCTGCCCCGCGCCTGTCGCGGTCGCCGGCACGGGCGCCGCGCCAGGCTCCACGAGCAGTCCCTGACCGAGGAGACGCGCGACGGCGCCGCCCCCCGGGGTGCGCACGAGGTCGAGGCCGAGGGCGCTGGCGCTCGTGAGGGAGTAGGCCACGACGGCCATCCTGTCCCCGGGGCCGGACACCGGTCATCCGCCGGTCGCGTGGTCGTGGCCGGCCGCACCCGCACGGGTGCTCCCCGCGGGTGACGAGGTCGGCGTGCGTGTGCGTGCGTTCGCGGAGCGTGCACGCCGACGCCCCCGGCCGCGGGTCGGCCGGGGGCGTCGTGGCGAGCCGGATCAGAGCGTGAAGCGCCGCACCGTCGCGGTCAGCTGCTCGCTGAGGGCCGTGAGCTCCCGGGTGTGCGAGGCGCTCGTCTGGGCCTGCGCGCTCGACTGCTCCGCCGCGGTGGCGACGGCGCTGATGCCGGACCCGATCTCCGACGAGCCCGCCGCGGCCTCCGACAGGGACCGCCCCATCTCGCCCGTCGTCGCGGTCTGCTCCTCGACGGCGGAGGCGATGGTGGTCTGGATGTCGTGGATCCGGCCGATGGTCGTCTCGATCCGCTCGATGGCGGACACGACGTCGGCGGAGTCGGACTGGATGGCGGTGACGCGCTTCGCGATGTCGTCGGTGGCCTTGCCCGTCTGGGTGGCGAGCTCCTTGACCTCGGTCGCGACGACGGCGAAGCCCTTGCCGGCCTCGCCGGCCCGGGCGGCCTCGATCGTCGCGTTGAGGGCGAGGAGGTTGGTCTGCTCCGCGATCGAGGTGATGACCCGGACGACCTCGCCGATGAGCTGGCTGGACTCGCCGAGCCGGGCGACGATCTGGCCGGCCTCGCCCGCGACGCTCACGGCGTCGCCGGCGACCGTGGCGGCCTCCTGCGCGTTCTGCGCGATCTCCCGGATGGACTGGCCCATCTCCTCGACGCCGGCGGCGACGGTCTGGACGTTGCGGGTGACCTGCTCGGCGGCGGCGGCGACGACGTTCGCCTGCTGCGAGGACTCCTCGGCCGCCGCGGCGACCTCGGTGGAGACGCCGTCGAGCTGGCCCGCGGCCGCCGACAGCGCACCGGAGCCGCGCTGGACCTCACCGAGGGAGGCGCGGAGCGTGGCCGCGAGGGCGTTGACGGCGCGGGCGATTCGACCGACCTCGTCGGTGCGCTCCACGTCGGAGGACACCCGGAGGTCACCGGTGGCGAGGGTCTCGAGGGAGGCGACCGTGGCAGAGAGCGGCGGTGCCGTCACCCGGTACACGAGGAAGCTGGTGGCCGCTACGAGCACCACGCCGACACCGACGCTGATCCACAGGATGACGACCGTGAGGTGTCCGAGACCGGACGTCGTGGCGAGGGAGGTGTCGATGGCGTCCGTCAGGACGACGTCGACCTCGTCCATGGCGGTGTCGATGACGTCCTCGGCGGTGTCGATGCGCGCCCACTGGGACTGTGCGGCGCCGCGGTCACCGGCGGCGAGCTGGAGGTACGTGCCGACCTCGGCGTGGTAGGTGTCGAACGCCTCGTCGAGGTCGTCGACCTGGTCCTCGACCGCCGGCGGCAGCACGAGCCCCTGAAGCTCCTCGAGAAGTGCGTGCACGGTCGCCTGGTCCTCGACGAAGGAGGCGTCGGCGTCGGCGAGGTCCCCGCCGAGGGCCGCGACGTACGCGGTCGACTTGTGCTCCGACGCGCGGTTGGCGAGCTGGAGGAACGCCACCTTCGCGTGCTCGAGCTCGCGGTACTCGCGGTTGACGGCGGTCCGGTAGTCGCTGACGAGCTGGTTGCTCACGGCGACGCCGACCAGCACCGCGACGACGACGCCGACGAGCGTGCCGAGCTTGAGGGAGAGGGGCCAGCTGGTGAAGGACCGGCGGCGCCGGACCTGCGGGGTGCTCATGAGGGGCTCCTGGGGTGTGGGCTGAAGACAGAGGGGGTCGTTCGGTGGTGGAGGGGGTCAGCGGCTGCCTTCGCCCTCGGGCCGCACGGCGGTGACCCGGGCGACGTCGAGGATGAGGAGCAGGGAGTCGGCGAGCGGGCACGTCGCGGACAGCTGGCCGCGCGCGACGCCCGTGAGCGTCGTCGGGACGGCCTCGTGGCCGGAGCGCGGGACCTCGACGACGTCGGCGATGCGGTCGACGAGCAGGCTCACCGAGCCCTCGGCGGCGCGGACGACGACGTTCATCCGCCGCTCGGTCGGGGTGCGGCCGAGCCGTGCGCCGAGGTCGACGGCCGTGACGATCTGGCCGCGCAGGTTGATGAGGCCGCGGATGGCAGGCGGCGCGAGGGGCACCGGGGTGATGCCGGGGTTGCGCAGCACCTCCTGGACCATGAGGGCGTCGATGCCGAGGTAGAGGTCGTCCACCCAGAACGTGCAGTACTGGACGGTGTCCCGGTCGGTGGCGGCCCCGCTCGGGGGCGCGCTCAGCTGCTCAACGGGCACGGGAGTCCTCCAGGTAGGCGTCCGCCTCGTCGGCGGCGAAGGGGGCGGCGAGCGCGGCGACGTCGAGGACGTCGGTGATGTTGCCGTTGACGACGAGCGAGCCGAGGCTCCCGGCGCGGGCGCCGATGGGCGACAGCACGAGCGGGACCTCGACGATGTCGACGATCTCCGCGACGCGGAGCCCGACGAGGCGCGCGCCGTGCTGGTAGACGACGATCGTGACCGTGGGGACGACGAGGCTCTCCTGCGCGGGCGCCTCGCCCTGACCGGGGACGCCGTAGCCGCCGTAGCTGCTGTAGCCACCGTCGGGCTCGACGATCGGCAGCAGGTCGCCGCGGTACTGGATGACGGTCGTCGACCCGACGTGCTCGAGGGCGGTGACCTCGACCTCCTCGAGACGGGCCACCTTCTCCAGCGGGACGGCGACGTTGCGGGCGCCCTCGGTGCGGACGACGAGGAGACTGCGCAGGTCGCTGTCGGCCCCGCCGAGACCGGCCTCCTCGCGCAGCGTCGAGGTGATGCTCGCGCTCGTCGAGGCGACGTTGCCGGCGGCCGCGAGGCCGGGCACGTCGAGGATGAGGGCGATGCGCCCGTCGCCCATGACCGCGGCGCCGGCGAAGGCCTGCAGCGACGTGAGCGCCGCGCCGAGCGGCTTGACGACGATCTCCTGGGTCTCGACGACCTCGTCGACGACGAGCCCGAACTCGTCGGTGTCGGAGCGGAGGACGGCGATGGTCGCGGCGTCGCCGCGACCGACCGACTCGACGCCGAGCTGCCCGCCGAGGTCGAGCAGCGGCAGGAGCCGGCCGCGGAGGCGGTGGACCGGCACGCCGGCGACGTACTCGACGCCCTTCGTCGCGTCCTCCGGGTTCATCCGGACGAGCTCGAGGAGGTTGGCCTGCGGGATCGCGTACCGCTCGGCGCCCTGGCGGACGATGAGCGCGGGGATGATCGCGAGGGTGAGGGGGATCGTGACGCGGCAGACGGTGCCGTGCCCGGGGGTGCTCGTGAGGTCGACGCTGCCGCCGATCTTCTCGATGTTGGTCCGGACCACGTCCATCCCGACACCGCGGCCGGAGACGTTGGTCACGGCCTCGGCGGTGGAGAAGCCGGGGCGGAAGATGAGGTCGAGCACCTGCCGGCGGCTCATGGCGGCGAGCTCGCCGGCGCTCACGAGGCCCTTGTCGACGGCCTTGCGCCCGATGGCGTCGGGGTCGAGGCCCTTGCCGTCGTCGCCGATCTCCATCACGACCTGGCCGGACTCGTGGTACGCCCGCAGCGTGAGGGTGCCGCGGCGGGGCTTGCCGGCCTGCTCGCGGGCGCCGGGCCGCTCGATGCCGTGGTCGACGGCGTTGCGGACGAGGTGGGTGAGCGGGTCCTTGACGGCGTCGAGGAGCGTGCGGTCGAGCTCGGTCTCGCGACCGTGCATCACGAGGTCGACCTCCTTGCCGCACTGCGCGGACAGGTCGCGGACGACGCGCGGCAGCTTCGCCCACAGGTAGTCCATGGGCTGCATCCGCGTCTTCATCACCGCCTCCTGGAGGGAGGAGGAGATGAGGTCGAGGCGGTGCGCGGAGCGGACGAGGTCCGCCTCGGCGGACTCGGCGGCGAGCTGGAGGATCTGGTTGCGGCTGAGGACGAGCTCGCCGACGAGCTGCATGAGGTTCTCGAGGACGTCGACGTCGACGCGGATGGACCCGTCGACGGCGGAGCGCTTCTTCTGCTCCGTCGCGGGCTCGTCGCCGGCGGGCTCGGCGGGGACGGAGCCGGCGGTCGCGACCGGTGCGACGACGGGCTCGCGCTCGGGCTCGACGGCGACCGGTTCGGGCTCGGGGTCGATCGCCACGGGCTCGGGGTCGATCGCCACGGGCTCGGGCTCGACGGCCGGTGCGCTCGTGCCGTCGAGGACGGCCTTGACCGCGTCCACGACCCCGTCGACGTCGCCGTCGGCGTCGCCACCCGTCGCCTCGATGAGGGCGAGGAGCTCGCGGACGGCGTCGACCATCCGCAGGAGCACGTCCGTCGTCGCGGCGTCGAGCACCCGGTCGCCGTCGCGCAGCTGCGCGAGGAGGTTCTCCCCGACGTGGGTGACCTTCTCGAGGTTGCCGAAGGAGAGGAACCCGCTCGTGCCCTTGATCGTGTGGATCGTCCGGAAGACGCTCGCGAGCAGGTCGCGGGAGCCCGGCGAGCGCTCGAGCTCGACGAAGTCGCGGTCCAGCTGGTCGAGGTTCTCGTGCGACTCGACGAGGAACTCCTGGACGATCTCGTCCATGCCGTCAGAACTGCCGCTCACGGCACCTCCTGCACTGATCCGGGCGGCCCGCGTGGCCGCGCAAGGACAGTGATCGGCAGCCGTGGCGCCGTCCTGAGCGGCCGGGGCAGGATGAGCCCAGGAGGCGATCATGAGCGATGAGGCCGTGCAGCAGTGGTGGCGGGACGCCGTCGTGTACGAGGTGTACCCGCGGAGCTTCGCCGACGGCGACGACGACGGGGTGGGTGACCTCGCGGGGCTTCGACTGCGGCTGCCGTACCTGCGCGACCTCGGCGTCGACGCGCTGTGGCTCACGCCCTGGTACCCCTCCCCCATGGAGGACGGCGGCTACGACGTCCGCGACTACCGGGACGTCGACCCGCGGCTCGGGACGCTCGCCGACGCCGACGCCGTGATCGCCGAGGCGCACGACCTCGGCCTGCGCGTGATCGTCGACATCGTCCCGAACCACACGTCGCGCGAGCACCCGTGGTTCGTCGAGGCGCTCGCCGCACCCGACGGCCACCCGTCGAGGGACCGCTACTACTTCCGCGACGGCCGCGGACCCGACGGCTCCGAGCCGCCCAACGACTGGATCAGCGCCTTCGGCGGCTCCGCGTGGGAGCGCACCACGCGCGCCGACGGCTCACCCGGGCAGTGGTACCTCCACATCTTCGCCCCGGGCCAGCCCGACCTCGACTGGCGGAACCCGGATGTCGTCGAGGAGTTCGACGACATCCTCCGGTTCTGGTTCGACCGCGGGGTCGACGGGCTGCGGGTCGACGCCGTCCCCGCCCTCGGCAAGGCACCGGGCCTGCCGGACGCGGGGCACGAGCCCGGCGCCCGCTTCGAGACGCGCAGCTGGACCGACAGCCCCTACTGGGACCGGGAGGAGGTCCACGAGGTGCTGCGCCACTGGCGCCGGGTCGCCGACTCCTACGGCGACCGCGTCCTCGTCGCGGAGGCGGTGGTCGCGGGACCGGACGCGCTCGCCGCGTACGTGCGGGAGGACGAGGTCCACGCCTCCTTCAACTTCGACTTCCTCACGTGCCCGTGGCGAGCCGGTGCCCTCCGGGACGTCGTCGACAGCACGCTCGCGTCGCACGGCTCCGTCGGCGCCGCCGCCACGTGGGTGCTGTCGAGCCACGACGAGGTCCGCCACCTCACCCGCCTCGGTCTGCGGGCCGAGCAGACCCGCGGGACCGGGGCCCAGGCCGGGCTGCGGCCGGACGACGTCGACCTCGGGCTCGGCACCCGACGTGCCCGCGCCGCCGCCCTCCTCCTGCTGGGCCTGCCGGGCTCGGCGTACCTGTGGCAGGGCGAGGAGCTCGGGCTGCCCGAGGTCATCGACCTGCCGCCCGAGGTGCGGGAGGACCCGGTCTTCCGCCAGAGCGGCGGCACCGAGCTCGGCCGCGACGGGTGCCGGGTCCCGCTGCCGTGGTCCGGCGACGAGCCGCCGTTCGGCTTCAGCGCTCCGGGCGTCGCGACGTGGCTCCCCCAGCCGGAGGCGTGGGCCGCGCTCACCGCGGAGCGTCAGTCCGTCGAGCAGGGCTCGGTGCTGCGGCTGTACCGGGACGCGCTCCGGCTGCGTCGGGAGCACCGCGACGTGCGTGCCGGCGCGTTCGAGTGGCTCGACCTCGGCGAGGCCGCCGTCGCGTTCCGCCTCGGCGGGCGCTTCTCGTGCGTCGTCAACCTCGGCGCGGACGCCGTGCCGCTCGACGGGCACGGCGACCTGCTCCTGCACTCCCGTCACGGCGGGAGCGGTGCCGTCGAGCAGGACGAGGCCGCCTGGCTGCTCCTGCCCTGAGACGCGACGACGCCCCCGGGACCGACCGGTCCGGGGGCGTCGTCGGGGGAGGAACGGAAGGGCCGTCAGCCCTTGACGCTGCCCGCGAGGAGACCGCGGACGAAGAAGCGCTGCAGGGCGATGAAGACGACCAGGGGCACGATCATCGAGATGAAAGCGCCTGCCGTCAGCAGGTGCCACTCCGAGCCACGCGTCCCGACGATGTTCGCGAGCCGGACCGTCAGCGGCGCGGTGTTCTGCGCGGACCCGAAGATCAGGGCGACGAGCAGGTCGTTCCACACCCACAGGAACTGGAACACGGCGAACGCCGCGATCGCCGGCGTGAGCACCGGCAGCAGGACCTGGAAGAAGATCTTCACGTGCCCCGCACCGTCGACCATGGCGGCCTCGATGAGGGAGCGGGGGATGTCCTTCATGAAGTTGTGGAGCAGGAACACCGCCAGGGGGAGCGCGAAGATCGAGTGCGACAGCCACACCGGCCAGAACGAGCCCGCGATGCCCCAGTTCACGTAGTCCGTGAGCAGCGGGATCAGCGCGATCTGGATCGGCACGATCTGGAGCGCGAAGACACCGACGAAGATCCAGTCACGGCCGGGGAACTCGATCCACGCGAAGGCGTAGGCCGCGAGGAGGGCGAGCGTGATCGGGATGACGACCGCCGGCAACGTGATGACGATCGTGTTGATGAAGACGGTCGCGAAGCCCTCGCTGCCGTAGAGCACGAGGTTGTAGTTGTTCGCCGTGAACTCCGGGTTGGTGAACCACGTCCACCAGCCCGTGTTCTTGACGGAGAACTCCGGCCTGATCGAGGAGATCAGCAGGCCGGCGGTCGGGATGGTCCACAGGACCGCGATGACGATCGCGATGAGCGAGGCCCACGGGTTCGACATGCTCTTGCGGAACGTGGCCGCGCGGCTGCGGCGGACCGGGGTCCCGACGCGGTCGTCGGCGTTCTCCGCCCCTTCGGCGGCCAGCGTCCCCGCCGGGCCGGTGACCCCGGCGCCGGCGGCGTCGGAGACCCGTGCTCCCCTGCTGCGGTCGGTGGTGCTCATCGGACCTCCTCCGAAATCCGCTGCTGACGGACGTTGTAGGCGACGATCGGCACCACGAGGATGAAGAGGATGAGCGCGAGCGCCGCGCCGAGGCCCTGGTCACCCTGCCGGAACGCCTGCGTGTAGAACTCGTTGGCCACGATCGACGTGCCGAACTGCCCGCCGGTCATCGTCCGGACGATGTCGAAGACCTTGAGGCTGCCGATGGCGAGCGTCGTGAGGACGACGATGAGGGCGGGCCGGATGGCCGGCACCGTGACGAAGCGGAAGAGCTGTACGCCGCTCACGCCGTCGAGCTTCGCCGCCTCCGTGATGTCGTCGGGGATCGCCTTGATGGCGGCCGAGAGGACCGTCATCGCGAACCCGGTCTGGATCCAGATGAACACGATGATGAGGAACACCGTGTTCCACGGTTGCTGCAGCAAGAACTGGTACGGCTCGAAGCCGAGCCACACGAGGACCTGGTTGGCCAGACCGATCTGGGTGTTGTCCCCGATGTCGGCCCGGTAGTCGTAGACGAAGCGCCAGATGATCGACGCGCCGACCATGGAGATGGCCATCGGCAGGAAGATGAGCGCCTTGGCGACCGCCTCGAAGCGTGTCTTGTCGACGAGCACGGCGTAGAGGAGACCGAGGAAGGTCGCGACGAGCGGCGTGAGGATGGTCCACGCGAAGGTGTTGTAGATGACCTGCCGGAGGTCGGGCGTCGCGAAGATCTGCGCGAGGTTGTCCGTCCCGACGAAGTTCTCGCCCGTCCGGTCGAAGAACGCCTGGTAGATCGTGATGAGCGCCGGTCTGACCAACCCGAAGATGAGCAGGAGGAGGGCGGGGCCGGCGAAGGCGATCGCGGCCAACCAGCCCGGGACGTTCCGTGGTCGGTCGACGGCGAACAGGATGATGGTCATGACCGCGACGAAGAGCAGGATCGCGATGATCATGACGGTGAACTTCTCGCCTGCACTGTTCGCGTTGAGCAGCAGGTCCATGCGTCCGGTCACTTCCTCGTGTCGGCGGCTTGGGCTCCCCACGCTACTCGCGTGGGGCGGAAGCACCAGGGGCCCGGGACGAGGCCTGCTCGTCCCGGGCCCCTGGCGTGGTGCTCACGACCCGAGGGTCACGGCCAGGACTGCTCGATCGCGTCGAGCACGGCCTCGTTGCTCTTGTCCTCGGCGATCCACGCCGTCATCTCCGACCAGAAGGACCCGGCACCGACGGCGCCCGGCATGAGGTCGGAGGCGTCGAAGCGGAACGTCGCCTCCGGGTCCGTGAGGAGCTCCGCCGACAGCTGCTGGACCGGGTCCGGCAGCACGCTCGGGTCGAACTCCGTGTTCGGCGGGATGTAGTTGCCGCCGCCGATGCCGCCGCGCGCCTGGGTGGCGTCCGGCTGGGTGAGGAACACCTGGAAGGCCTGGACCTCGGGCCGGTCGGCGAACGCGACGTTGACCTCGCCGCCGCCGAGCAGCGGCCGCCCGAACTCCTCGTTCATGGGAGGCAGGTAGAAGGCCCAGATGTCGCCGTCCTCGGCGACGCTCGTCCCCTCGGGGAAGTTCGTCGAGTAGAACGCCGCCTGGCGGTGCATGAAGCACTGGCCCTCGGTGATCGGGAGACCACCGGCCTGGAACTCCGTCGTCGCGATCGACTGGACGCCGCCGATGCCGCCGTTGACGTAGTCGGGGTTCTTGAGGAACCGGCCGACCTCCTCGAGGACCGACGCCACCTGCGGGTCGTTGAAGGGGATCTCGTGGTTGACCCACTGGTCGTAGACCTCGGGGCCGTGCATGCGGAGCATGACGTCCTCCATCCAGTCCGTCGCGACCCAGCCGGTGGCGTCACCGGACCCGATGCCGGCGCACCACGGCTTGACCGCCTCGTTGTCGGCGAAGTCCTCGACGATCTGGTCGGAGAGGGCGACCATCTCGTCCCACGTCTCCGGCACCTCGTAGCCGTTCTCCTCGAACGCGGTGGGCGAGTACCAGACCAGCGACTTCGCGTTGGAGGAGTTCGGCAGGCCGTACAGCGTGCCGTCGACCGTCCCGTACTGCTCCCACGCCTGGTTGTAGTACTCGCGGAAGTTCGCCACGGCGGCCTCGGGCGGCTCGACGGCGAGGCCCGGGTTGTCCGTGATGATGCTGGCAGCGAGGCCCGGCTGCGGCAGCATCGCGACGTCGGGCGCCTGGCCGGACTGGATGCGGACGAGGAGCTGGGCCTCGAACTCCGCCGACCCCTCGTAGTTCACGGTCACGCCCGTGCACTCCTCGAACAGCCCGACCCACGTGATGTAGTCGGCGTCGTCCGGGGCCCGGACGGGGGTGTACCACGAGACGGACGTGCCGCTCAGGTCACCGAACTCCTCGTACGGCGCGCAGTCGATCTCGGGGAGGTCGCCGGCCGCGGCGTCACCTCCGCCGGCGCTGGCGTCGCCGCCGGCGCTCTGGTCCTCGATCGCGTCTGCCCCGCAGGCCGCCAGCAGCATCGACACCGCGACGCCTGTACCGGCGACAGCGGCCGCACGCTTGGTGAGGCGGATCCGCATCTGTTGCCTCCTCGTTGATGGCTCGCCCGGACAGCACCGATGCCGACCGGTCGGACGTCTGTGTATGTAAACGCTTGCACCTGCGGCGCACAAGGCTCGACCCGTCACGTCGTCGTAACGATCCGGCAACACAGGCCCTCCGCCGACGACGGACGGTGACCGCGCCGCGACAGTCAGACCCGCGGGTCGACCGATCGGGTCAGGGGTTGACGAGGCTGGCGGGCACCGCGGTCGACCGGCGCTCGACGAGGTGCACGGGGAGCCGCTCCTGCTGGGAGTCCCAGCCCGCGGGGAGCCGCCCGCCGGTGACCCTCACGCGCTGCAGCAGGGCGAGGAGCCAGCGCGCGGCCGCCTCCGCCTGCTCCGCGACGGGTTGGGCGATGGTCGTGAGCCCGTGGAGGTCCGCGTGGGGGTGGTCGTCGACACCGATGACCGAGACCCGCCCCGGCACGTCGACCCCGGCGGACCTCAGCTCGTGGAGCAGCCCGATGCCGATCTCGTCGGACACCGCGACCACGCCGGTGGGCAGCGGCCCGCCGGTCAGCAGCTCGCGCGCCGCGCGGCGGCCCTCGGCGACCGTGAGGTCGCACCGCACGGGGGGTAGCGGGTCGAGGCCCGCGGCGCCCATGGCCTGGACGTAGCCGCGGTAGCGGTCGCGCGGCGGCCCCCAGCCGTCCGGGTCCTCGCCGTTGCTGCCGACGAGCGCGATGTCGCGGTGACCGAGGCGGAGCAGGTGCTCGGTGGCCCGCCGCCCGACGGCGACGTCGTCGATGCCGAACGAGGGCAGCCCCGGCACCAGGTCGCCGACGTAGACCACGGCGTGACCCAGCCCGCGGAGGGTCTCGAGCTCGCGGCGGACGAGGGGGAGCGTGAGGACGATCGTCGCGTCGACGCGCTTGCGCAGGAGGTCGGTCTCGATGGTCTGCCGGGACGGCGGGGTGACGGCCCCGGGGCCGGGTTCGAGCTGGTCGCCCGGCGGGAGGATGACGAGGAGGACGTCGTAGCCCTCGGTCCGCAGGACCGACTCGATGGTCTCGATGCACACGGAGAAGAACCAGCGACTCACGTGGGGCGTGACGAGCCCGACCGCCTTCGTCCGGCCGCTCGCGAGGCTGGAGGCCGCCGCGGACGGCACGTAGCCGAGGGACTGCGCCGCCTTCTGGACGCGCACGCGCGTCGGTTCGGCGACGGAGGCGAGGCCCCGCAGGGCGCGCGAGACGGTGGCGGTGGACACGCCCGTCGCCCGGGCGACGTCCTCGATCGACGCCACCGGTCCCTCCTCACCCCGCCTCGTCGAGGGGTACTCGTCGTCGGTAGGGCACAGGATTGTGCCCCTTCGACGACGCTCCTGGCGAGGCCGCGGGCCTCAGACGACCGCGACGGCCTCCGCGCGCGCCCGCTCCATGGCGAGCTTCACGACACCGACGAGGGCCTGCTTGGTCGCCGCCCGCGAGCGGGCGTCCGTGTAGAGGAACGGCACGTGGGCCGGCACCTGGAGGGCCTCGCGGACGTCCTCGAGGTGGTGCTTCGCGACGCCGTCGAAGCAGTTGACCGCGACGACGAACGGGATGCCACGGGACTCGAAGTAGTCGACGGCGGGGAAGCACTGCTCGAGCCGGTCGGTGTCGACGAGGACGACCGCGCCGATCGCGCCGCGGACCAGGTCGTCCCACATGAAGAGGAACCGGTCCTGGCCGGGCGTGCCGAACAGGTACAGCCACAGGTCGCCGGGCAGCGAGATGCGGCCGAAGTCCATGGCGACCGTCGTCGTCGTCTTCCGGTCGCTGACGCCACCGGCGTCGTCGACGCCGAGGGAGTGCTCGGTCATCGCCGCCTCGGTCGACAGCGGCTCGATGTCGCTGATCGAGCCGATGAACGTCGTCTTCCCGACGGCGAACCCGCCCGCGACGACGATCTTGACGACGGTGGGGGCCACCGCGGGCGCCTGGTCGGGCGCGGCGGGGGCCACGGTGTCAGAGGGAGGAAATGCCATCGAGAACACTCTCCAGAACGCTCAGCGAGATCGAGGACGACGAGGACGAGGGGGACGAGGTCAGGCCGTGGACACGGACCTGGCCGGACTCGACGAGGTCGCCGACGACGACCCGGACGACCCCGACGGGCAGGGCGAGGTGGGCGCTGATCTCGGCGACGGACTCGAACTTGTCCGCGCACAGCTCGAGGAGGCGACGCTTCTCGGGCGTGTCGGACACGCTCGGGCGCGAGACCGCCTGGACGAGCGCCTCCAGGGGCAGGGGCGCGGCGCCCGAGTGGCGGGTGCGACCCCGGGTCAGTGCGTAGGGCCGGACGGCGAAGTCGTCGCCGTCGGCGTGACGGGGGCCCGGGACCGGGCGCCGGTTGTCGTCCATGTCAGCTCCTCACGCGCTCGTCGTGGCGGCTCGGTCAGTACAGGCCGGCGCGGACCGCGCCGGACACCGGGAGGCGGGACCGCATCTCGCTGACGAGCTGCGGGGTGAGGGTCGCCTCGGTGCGGCTGACGAGCAGCGCCATCTCGTAGCCGATGAGCCCGACGTCGCAGCCGGCGTCCGCCATGACCGCGAGGACGGACCCGTCGGAGATCGCCATCGAGAACAGGAAGATGTTGTCCATCTCGACGATCGCCTGACGCACCTCCCCGCCGGCCAGCTGGCGTGCGGCGCCCCGCGTGAGCGAGGAGATGCCGGACACGATCGCGGCGAGCTGGTCGCCCTGGGTCCGGTCGAGCTGGTCCGACATGGCCATGAGCAGCCCGTCGGCGGAGACGACGAGGGTGTGGGACACCCCCGGCACGTTCCGGACGAAGTTGTCGAGCAGCCAGCTGAAGTTGGTGGCCTCGGTGCTCATCGTGGTCACGGTCGCGGTCCTCCGTCGGTCGGTCGTGCGTCGGTCTCGGGGGGGCTGGTGGGGGCGGTGCCGGGCACGCCGGGGGTGGCGGGCGTCGTCGTGCGGGACAGCGGACGTGCGTTCGGTCCGACGCCCGGGACGATGGAGCGGGGCTCCTCGCCGTCGTCGTCACCGGCGCGCGCCCGGCTCACGCCGGACGTGAAGCCGGAGAGCATGCTGCGGACGTCGGCTGCGCTGCGCTGCCGCCGCTCCGCCGGGGCGGCGGGTGCCGGGGCCACGTGGGCGGCGGGGGTCGCCGCCGGCCGGCGGCGGACCAGCGGCGCGGGCCCGTTGCGACTCGTGCCGACCGCACTCGGGCTGTACGTCGAGAGCCGGCTCAGCTCGCTGAGCGCCTCGGAGGCGAGCATCGAGCGCTGGCGGACGGCGTCCGGGTCGATCGCGGGGACGACCGGCGTGGACCCGAGGGACGGCTCCGGCTGGTCGGTGTCGGGCGTCGGCGTGGGGGACGGTCCGCCGACCGGCGCCACCGGGAACGGCTCCGCCGCACGCGCCGGGCCGGGCACGGGGTGCCCGACCGGGGCCGCCGGCGGCGGGACCGGGTGCCCCGGTGCAGGCGCCGTGGCACCGAGGGGCGGCTGCTGCCGGACCTCGGGCCGTGCCGCCGGCGGCACGACCGCGGCGGGCGGGGTGACGGGTGCCGAGCGGTGGCCGAACAGGCTCCGTCGGCCGCGGCGACGTGCTCCACCGGGGAGGATGTCGACAGGTCCGGCCACGACGGGCGAGGGAGCCGGCGCGGGCGCCGGGGCCGGCGCAGCGGCCGGCGCGGGCGCCGGGGCCGGAGGCGCGGACGCCGTGGGAGCCGACGACGGGACCGACGACGGGACCGACGGCCTGGCCACGGGCTGCCCGACGGGCTGCCCGACGGGCTTCTCGACGGGCTTCTCGGCGACCGGCTCCACAGGTGTGTCGGCGACCGGTTCGACGGGCTTCTCGGCGGGCGTCTCGACCGGCATCTCGGCGGCCTTCTCGACCGGCGTCTCGACCGGCTTCTCGACCGGCTTCTCGGCGGCCTTCTCGGCGGCCTTCTCGGCGGGCGTCTCGAACGGCGTCTCGACCGGCTTCTCGGCGGGCGTCTCGACGGACTTCTCGACGGACTTCTCGACGGACTTCTCGACGGACTTCTCGACGGACTTCTCGACGGACTTCTCGACGGACTTCTCGACGGACTTCTCGACGGACTTCTCGACCGGCTCACGAACGGGCGTCTCGGTGGGCTTCTCCACCGACGTCGGCTCGGCAGGCTCGACACGCGTCTCGGGCTCCACGACGGGTGCGTCGACCGGCTCGGCGGACGGCCGCTCGGCGGGCGACGCGACAGGCTCTGCGACGGCGTCCTCGACCGGCGTCCCGACCGGCTTCCCGACCGGCTTCCCGACCGGCTCGTCCACCGGCGCAGGGCGGCCGTCACGGGCCGGGGCGGTGGCGCTCGACGTCGGGCCGGCAGGCGAGGGCTCGAGGCCGGGGATGGCCGGGGCCTTGGCGGCGGCGACGACCTCACGGCGCGCGCGGAAGGCCCCGAAGAGACCGGCGCGACGCGGCGCGTCCTTGCCCGCCGGCGCGTTCCGGCCGCTGTCGCCGTCCGGACCGTCGGCGGCAGTGTCCGCCTGGTCCGCTCCGGCGCCGTGAGCCGAACCCGTCCCGACCGCGGGCCGGCCGGTGGGCGGGACGGGCTCCTGACGGGCGCGGGTGGGGAGCCCGCCGACGGGCCGGGTCTCGCCCGGGCCGGACGACGACGGGCGCGTCGTCGACGCGCCGGGCGTCGCCTCTCGCGACGTGACGGGACCGGGCGGCACGACGACCGGGGTCGGCGGGGCGGGAGCGGTCGCGGCCGCAGCGGCGACCGGGGGGACCGGCCGGGCCGGTGCCGCGGGTGTCGGGGAGACGGTCGGGACGCGCGCAGCCGACGGAGACACCGATGCGGACGGCGCAACGGAGGGCGCAACGGACGGCGCAGCGGACGGGGCGGCCGCCTGGCCACGGCGCGGCAGCGCACCGCTGCCCGGCACGACCGTGACGTCGACGGGCGAGGCGTCGCCGCCACTGACGGCGGCCGCGGGCAGCTCGATCGGGGCGCCGACGGCCGGCCGCGACGAGGCGGCGGCAGGCACCGGCGCACCGACGGGCGCCGCGCTGCCCGAGCGCGCTGCGGGGACGGGTGTACGGGTCGCAGCGGGGGCGGGCCGGGGTGCCGGCGGGCGCGGTGCGCCGGGACCACCGGGTGCACCGGGCGTCGCCTGGGCCGGGACCCGACCACCGCCGGGCGAGCGCTCCGGCGTGGAGCCGGCCTTCGGCGCCGACGGGGCCGGAGCCGCCGCGGGCGCGCCCTCGGGGGCCTCGCCGGCCGGAGCCGGAGCGGCCTTGACCGTGCCGGGCACGAACAGCGCGGGTGGCAGGTCGACGGTGACGACCAGGCCCTTCGACCGACCGCGACGCAGGTTGACCGTGACCCCGAGGCGCCTTGCCAGGCGCCCCACGACGTAGAAGCCGAGTCGCTGCGAGGTGACGACCTCGTCGGCGCCCGTGCTCCGGATCTTCACCATGGCGGCGGTGATCTCGTCGTCGGTCAGGCCGAGCCCCTCGTCGGTCACGGTGACGCGCACGCCCGCGGCGGTCCGGCTCGTCGCGACGAGCACGGGGGTGTGGGGCTCGGAGAAGTTGGTCCCGTTCTCCAGGATCTCCGCGAGGAGGTGCGCGAGCTGGAGCGAGAGGTGGCCCATCGTCGGCGGGTCGACCTGCAGCGCGAGGTTGACGCGCTCGTACTGCTCGATCTCCGACGCGGCGGTGCGGATGACGTCGGACAGCGGCAGCGGCTTGCGGAGGCGCCGACCGGCGTCGATGCCCGCGAGCACGAGGAGGGACTCGGCGTTGCGGCGCATGCGCGTCGCGAGGTGGTCGAGGCGGAAGAGGTTCTCCAGGGTGTCGGGGTCCTCCTCGCGCTGCTCGAGCTGGTCGATGAAGGTCAGCTGCCGCGAGAGCAGGACCTGGTTCCGGCGCGCGACGTTGACGAACGTCTCGGCGATCGAGCCGCGCAGCGCCGCCTGCTCCTGCGCCACCTCGACGACGGCGCCGTTGACGGCGTTGAAGGCCTCGGCGAGCGCCGCGACCTCGTCGCTGCCGCCGGCCTCGATCCGCGGGAGGTCGACGTCGGGCTGCTGACCGGGGCTGCGCACCTGCTCGACCATCTGCGGCAGCCGCTCGCGCACCGTCGTGGCGGCCTCGGTGAGCTGACGCAGCGGCTTCACGATGCGCCGGGAGAGCGTGAGGGAGAGCAGGAGGGTCACCCCGACACCGAGGACGGCCGCCGCCAGGGCGAGCGAGGCGAGGAGCGTGGCGCGGTCGCTGGCCGCGACCGCGGCGGCGCCGGCGTCGTCCGCGACGGTCGTGAGCGCGGCGTCGACGACGGCGATGCGCTCGTCGGTCAGGGCCTGCCACAGCTCGGGCGTGAGCCCGGACTGGCGCACCGTGCCGGGCGAGGACAGCGCCGTGCGGGCACGACCGGCGGACCAGCCCTCGACCTCGACGAGGCCCATGTCCTCCGAGACCCGGGCCGCCGCGTCCCGGCCGACGGCGAACTCCCATGCGTCGAGGGCGTCGGACTGGGCGCCGGCGAGCGTGGCGAAGGTGCGCACGTCCCCCGCGGTCGCCGTGCCGGAGAGGAGCCGGAGGCCGGCGGCCTGCTCGCGGAGCGCGACGTCCCGGACGGCGAGGAGGTGGCCGAACCCGGTGAGGAGCGCGCGCGTCGTCGGGTCGTCGGTGCCGGACGCGACACGGCCGGGCATCGCGACGTCCTCGCGGATGACGGCGTCGTAGTCGCCGAGCACGTCGTCGAGCGACGGGTCGGAGGAGTCGACCGTGGTGCGCAGGCCACGCAGCGAGTCGTGCACCGCCTGCATGCGGACGAGCCCGGCGCCGGCCTGGGCGGACAGCACGTCCATGTCGACGTCGGTCAGGGCAGCGCGCGAGGCCTCGAGGCCGGCGTCCACCTCCGCGCGGACCTGCGGGAGCGCGGCGGCCGCCTCCTCGCTGCCCTGGATGGCGGCGGCGGTGACGGCGCGCTCGGTGGCGATGCCGCCGACCAGCTCGGCGAAGGAGCCCCCGATACCGGCCAGCGTCTCGATCTGGCGCGCCTCGCGGGCCCCCTGCACCTGGCCGGCGGCGAGGAGCCCGGCGGTGGTGGCGAGCAGCAGGAGGGGCAGGACCAGGACCGCGAGGATCTTCGACCGGATACCGGTGGGACGCAGCATGGCCAGCCTTCCACGAGACGACGACGACCGACCGCCCGGGCAGGTCGGTCCTGTCCAGATTCGGCAGCAGGTCGTGGGAGGTGAACCGGGGCGTCGGGGGGCGTCACCCGGACGGAGCAGCGCACACCCCCCACTGACCCGACCGGGTTGTCATCGAACGTATGTTCGAGTAGAGTGGGTGGGAACGGGGAGGTGGCGCATGGTGGGGACGGCCGACGAGACGCTCGACGAGAGCCTCGCGCGTCTCCAGGCGGACATCGACCGTCTCGCCGAACGACTCGCCCCGGACCGCGCCTGGCAGCAGGTCGACGATGCGGTCGTCGCCGCCGTCGGTCCGCTCTCGCGGGCCCGCGCGTCACTCGAGGCCCTGCACCTCTCGCTGGTGCGGGAGATCGACCAGCGCGGCGTCGCGAGGCACTCCCCTGTCGCATCGTCACCGGAGGCGTTCGTCCGGGTCACGTGTCTCGTCGGTCCCGCGCAGGCACGTCGCGACGTCGCAGCGGCGCGGGCGACGGCACCCGGCAGACCGTTGGAGACGTTCGCGCGGGCGCTGGCCGCGGGGCAGGTGACGCGAGCGGGCCTCGACGCCGCCGTGCGAGCCGTCGAGCGCATCCCCTCCGGGCTGCTGGCGCAGGAGGGGGCCGGGGGCCCTCGTCGGGGACTACCTGCTGACGGCTGCCGCCGGGGCGTCGCCGCGAGCTCTCCACCATGCGGTCGCCGACCTGCTCCACACCCTCGCCCCGGAGCGCGCCGACCGCTTCGACCCGCTGGCGCACGAACGGCGCTACCTCGAGGTCGGCACCGACTCCACGGGGATGGTCGTCGGGCGGTTCGCGCTCGACGGGGCGACGGGTGCTCAGCTCGTGACGGCCCTCAACCGCTGGTCGGCGCCCGCGGCGGGCGCCGACGGGAAGCCGGACCCGAGGTCGGCACCCCAACGGCGCGCCGACGCGCTGGCCGCCGCCCTGGACGCCGCCCTTGCCGTGCAGTCGCCGCGCCGCTCGGAGCGCCCTCGGGTCGTCGTCCACCTCACCCCGGGCCAGCTCGACGAGCTCGGCTCCACGGTCGACGGCCTGCCGTGGATCGAAGGCGGGGGTGCGGTGTCCGTGGCCGCGGCGCGTCGTCTCGCCTGCGACGCCGTCCTCCAGCGGCTCGTGATGGAGCCGAGCCTCGGCCCGCTCGACGTCGGGAGGACCGTGCGGCTCGCCACGTTCCCGCAGCGGGTGGCCCTCGCGGCTCGGGACGGAGGGTGTGTCGTGCCGGGGTGCGGCGCTGCACCGGACGTCTGCGACGCCCACCACGTCGTGCACTGGGCGGACGGCGGCCCCACGGACATCGGCAACCTCTGCCTGCTGTGCCCGGCGCACCACACCGCGGTGCACGCGGGAACCTGGGACGTCTCGATCGACGCCGGCACCCAGCGAGTGACGGTCACACCACCCGCATGGGTCGATCCACTGCGCCGTCCACAGCCCGCGTGGCGACAGAAGGCCCGGACGACCTGGGAGCAGTTCCGGGAGGACCTCCGCCGCACGCGGGACGCGGCTCCGCCGCCCTCGCCTCCGCCCACA
Organism: Aquipuribacter nitratireducens; assembly: GCF_037860835.1. Taxonomy (NCBI): domain Bacteria; kingdom Bacillati; phylum Actinomycetota; class Actinomycetes; order Micrococcales; family Intrasporangiaceae; genus Aquipuribacter; species Aquipuribacter nitratireducens. The sequence goes on from NZ_JBBEOG010000007.1 coordinate 29,915, forward strand.
CGATCGTCCGCGGGGCCACCCCAGTGCTCGGAGACGTCTCGTCCCCTCGATCCCCGCGATCCCATCGACGTCTTCGACGCGGCCCTCGTGGCCAGTGGGGCGTGAGCTGCACCGAGCGACCCGCGGGCCTGTCCGCACTGCGACCCGCGGGTACGGTCGCTGGCGTGCGCGCCGTTGTCGTCGAGGAGCCGGGCGGGCCGGAGGCCCTCGTCGTCCGGGAGGTCCCCGAACCCGAACCAGGCCCGGGCGAGGTGGTCGTCGAGGTCGCGGCCGCCGGGGTGAACCGCGCCGACCTCCTGCAGCGCCGAGGGCGCTACGACCCCCCACCGGGCACACCCGCCTGGCCGGGGCTGGAGTGCTCGGGACACGTCGTGGCGGTCGGCGAGGGCGTCGACGGGCTCGCCGTCGGCGAGCCGGTGGTCGCCCTCCTCGACGGCGGCGGCTACGCGGAGCGCGTCCGGGTCCGGGCGGGCCAGGTGATGCCGGTGCCGGACGGCGTCGACCTCGTCGAGGCGGCTGCGCTGCCCGAGGCCGCGGCGACGGTCCACAGCAACGTGGTCTGGACCGCACGCGGTGGCGCCGGCCTGCGCCGCGGTGAGGTGTTCCTCGTCCACGGCGCGACGAGCGGCATCGGGTCGTTCGCCACCCAGCTCGCGTCGGCGCTCGGTGCCCGGGCCTTCGCGACGGCCGGTTCGCCGCAGAAGGTGGCCGCGGCGGCGGCGTTCGGCGCCGAGCGGGTGCTCGACTACCGCAGCGACGACCTGGCCGCGGTGCTGCGCGAGGTGACGGCGGGCGCCGGGGTCGACGTGGTCCTCGACCCGGTCGGCGCCCGGTACCTGGGCCTCCACCTGGAGGTCCTGGCGCCGGAGGGTCGGCTCGTCGTCATCGGGCTGATGGGGGGAACGACGGCGGAGCTCGACATGGCGACCCTCATGCGCCGCCGCCTCACGGTCCACGGCAGCACGTTGCGCGCCCGACCGTGGCGGGAGAAGGCCGAGATCTGCGCCGAGGTCGTCCGGGACGTGTGGCCGCTCGTCGCGGACGGGCGCGTCCGTCCGGTCGTCGACCGCGTGCTGCCGCTCGAGCGGGCCGCGGAGGCCCACCGGGTGCTCGAGGCGGGCGAGCACGTCGGCAAGGTGCTGCTGCGACCGTGATCCCGCACGATGGCCCGGTGAGCGAGCCCGACACCGACCGGACCGACGACGTCACCGACGCCACCGACGTCACCGACGAGGCGCAGGACACCGAGGAGCAGTCGCGTGACCGGGTGCTCGTCGTGACGCCGCAGGGGATGAGCGTCAGCGGCGACACGAGCGAGGAGAACCTCGTCGGCATGGTCGAGCAGCCCGCGAAGGTCATGCGGATCGGGAGCATGATCAAGCAGCTGCTCGAGGAGGTGCGCACCGCGCCGCTCGACGAGGCCGGACGGGCCCGGCTCGCGGACGTCCACTCCCGGACGATCGCCGAGCTCGAGACGGGGCTGTCGGACGACCTGGTGGCCGAGCTGCGTCGCATCGCCCTCCCCTTCTCACCCGACAACACCCCCTCCGACGCCGAGCTGCGGATCGCCCAGGCGCAGCTCGTCGGCTGGCTCGAGGGTCTGTTCCACGGCATCCAGACCACGTTGTTCGCCCAGCAGATGGCGGCCCGGGCCCAGCTGGAGCAGATGCGACGGCAGGCGCTGCCGGGTCCGGTGCTGCCGGGCCACCCCGGCCAGGCGGACCAGCCCGGCGACCCCGGTCGACCGGGCCAGCAGGACCGGCCGCACCGGACCGGTCAGTACCTGTAGGCGGTGCCCACGCGTCGCAGCCTCCGCTCCGTCCTCGGGCGGCTGTCGCCCCGGCGGCCGCACCCGCTGGGCGAGGGCCTGTGGCGGGGCGACTTCGACCGGGTCGACCGCGCGAGCGGGCGGGTGCTGCAGGTGCTCGGGGGCCGCAGCGCCCCGGTGGTGGTCGACCGGGTGACCGCGTGCCGCGAGCTGGTGTGGCGCTGCTGCGTGGCGGCGCAGGAGCGCGCACCGGACGCCGACCGGGAGGTGCCGGCCGACGACGCGCTCGCGGCGGCACACCGGGCGCTGTCGCGCACCGCCACGGCGGTCGCCCAGGCCGCGCAGGCGCTCGTGATGACGGCCTCCGACGACATGACGGCCTCGGACGACGCCGCCTCGCTGCGTGCCCTCGACCGGGCCGCCGCCTCGGCCGCGGAGGCGGCGGCGGCGCTCGGCCTGCCGGTGGACGGGGTCAGTCCGCCAGGACGGTCGTGACGAGCCAGCGGCGCATGTCGCCCTCGTATGCACGAGGGTCGACGTTCCACTCCCGCGTGTGGTCGGCGGGCCCGGTGAAGCGCGGGGTGACGAGGTCGGGACGGAGCTCGGCGAGCTCGCGGCTCGGGCCGTTCGGGACGAAGGCGTCGTCGTCGCTGTGGACGAGGTAGACGGGCACCGCGAGCTCGTCGGCGCGGGCGACCCAGTCGAGGTCGTCGAGGTCGAGGCTCCCCCGCAGCTCCGTCAGGACCAGCGCGACGGACGTCCACCAGCGGGGCAGCCCGGCGAGCTCCCCCTGGTGGTGGAAGGTGTCGCGCCAGTCGACGACGGGGGCGTCGAGGACGAGCGCCTCGACGAGGTCGGCGTCGTCGGCCTGGGCGAGGGTCTGCAGCGCGATCGCGCCCCCCATCGACCAGCCGGCGAGCACGACGCTCTCGGCCCCCTGGGCCTCGGCGTAGTCGAGGGCGACGGCGACGTCGCGCCACTCGGTCGCCCCGAGCCCGTAGCGGCCCGACGGGTCCTGGGGCGCGACCGTGTCGTTGCGGTACGCGGTCGTGAGCACCTCGAAGCCGAGCCCGTGCCACAGCGGGAGGTAGCGGTTGGCCTCCTCCCGCTGACCGCCGCGGCCGTGGACGAACACGATCCACGTGCCGGTCGCGCGGGCCTGCTCCGGCGTCGGGTCCGCGGGCGCGGGCACGCGGTACGCGGGCAGCGGGCCGAGATCGCTGTCGAGGACGACCTCCTCGAAGTCGAGCCCGACGACGCCCGGGTCACCGAGGAAGACGTCCTGGTCGAGCGCTCCCGTCGCGCCCGCGTCGGGCAGCGCGCCGGACCGGTCCTCCCACTCGCGCACGACGCGGCCGTCCCCGCGCTCGACGACGTCACCCGTCACGCCCCAGCCGCTGTCGGTACCGGCCTGCCACCGGATCCCGTGCCGGCCGCGCGTGTCGGTGCCGAACGTGTCGGGGAGCACGACTGTCCCGTCGGCCCCGGCGACGACCGGCACGGGCGGCGCCCCCGCCCGGTCCACCGCCAGGGCGAGGCCGGAGAAGTACCAGGCGACGCCGAACACGACGCCCAGCACCGCGAGCACGAGGCCGGACACCAGCCACAGCACGACCCGCTGCCAGCGCGGACGGCGCCTGCCCTCGCGAGCGCCCGCCTCCTCGGGCGGCGTGCCGTCCGGCAGGGCCCGGGAGCCTGGGTCGGCGGTCGCGGTGCTCATGCCACCGCCCGGCCGTCAGGGTCCTCGAGCAGGCGCTCGAGGACCTGCGCGACGCCGTCCTCCGCGCACGGCGGGGCGAGGTGGTCGGCCGCCTCGCGGGCGACCGGGTGACCGTCGGCCATGGCGTAGCCGGCGCCGGCCCACCGCAGCATCGCGACGTCGTTCGGCATGTCCCCGAACGCGACGGTGTCGGCCGCGGCGACACCGAGCTCGGCCGCCACCTCCGCGAGGGCGGCGGCCTTGTCGACGCCGGGCGGACCGAGCTCGACGAGCGGGAGGTGGTCCCCGGAGTGGGTCGCCTCCGCGCGGCCGGCGACGAGGTCGCCGACGGTGGCGAGCATCGCGTCGGCGAGCCCGGGCCGCTCTGGCTCGGCGGTCTTCACCAGCAGCTTGATGACGTCGTCGCCCGCCTCGCGGAGCAGGTCGTCGAGGGAGGCGCGCGGCAGGTCGGCCTCGACGGGGGACGGCCAGCCCGGCTCGACGCCGAACCCGCGGGCGGTCTCGACGGCGAAGGACGCACCGGGGAGCGCCCGACGGACGGCGTCCGTCATGTCGCGGACGTCGACCCCGCGGATCGTGCGGGCCCGGACGACGCCGGCGTCGGGCTCGTCGAGGCGGTGGAGGTCGACGACGAGCGCGCCGTTGGCGAGAACGGCACGGCCCCGCAGGCCGGCGCGCTCGACGATGCCGCCCATCCACCGCGGCGGGCGTCCGGTCGCGAGGACGACGTGGACGCCGGCGTCCCGCGCGGTCGCCAGGGCGGCGACGGTGCGGTCGCTCATCGGGCCGAGTCGCGGCACGAGCGTGCCGTCGACGTCGCTCGCGATGAGGTGCACGTCCCCATTGTGCGCGGACGAACCGCCGTGGCGCCGTCGGGCGTTCGGGCGAGCCGCGTCGGCGAACGGTGGACCCCGACCGGCCGCCGCTCTGCGTCTCACCCGGGGGCGTCCGCCGGGCGACCGGTCACCACTCGTGCCGGTGGGTCTCACGGTGCTCCCGCCAGCGGTCGAGCACCCCCGCCAGCTCCCCCTGGACGAACTCGAAGAACTCCTGCGACTCCCGCAGCCGACGCCCACCGGGGGTGTCCGGGCCGACGGCGCCGATCCCCTCGGCGACAGCGGCAGCCCACCGCCCGAGCGCCTCGGCCTCCGCCGCGAATATCGGGGACCAGAGGTCGGCGTCGTCGAGCACGTAGAGGTCGCTGCGCGTGCCGGGCTCCCGGTCCCGGCGCAGGAGCCGGGCCTGGACGAGCCACCGCACGGCACCGGACACCGCCGCGGCACTGACACCCAGCCGCTCCTGCAGGTCGGCGGCCGTGTACCGGTCGGCGTCGTCCGCGAGCGCGAAGGCGAGGACACGGGCCGCCATCGGCGGCACGCCGGAGTCGCGCAGCGCGAGGGCGAACCGCTCGACGAAGCGGAGGAGCTCGTCCTGCCGGGTGCCGTCGTCGACCGTCACCCGATGTAGGTTACGTTGTTCTGATGTTTCACGAAAGTCTGAAACAGGTGTAGCGTCCTCCGGCATGGCGGACATCGTGACCCTCCACGACGTCGTGAAGACGTTCGGCAGGACCCGTGCCCTCGACGGCTGCGACCTCGTCGTCAGCCCCGGGGAGGTCCACGGCTTCCTCGGCCCCAACGGAGCCGGCAAGTCGACGGCCATCCGCGTCGTCCTGGGCCTGCTGAGAGCGGACTCGGGCGACGCCCGGCTCTTCGGGCAGGACCCCTGGCGCGACGCGGTCGCGCTCCACCGCCGCCTCGCCTACGTGCCGGGCGACGTCACGCTGTGGCCCGGCCTGACGGGCGGGGAGACGATCGACCTGCTCGCACGGCTGCGGGGCGACGTCGACCCGGCGCGGCGGGAGGACCTCCTCGAGCGCTTCGAGCTCGACCCGTCGAAGAAGGCCCGCACCTACAGCAAGGGCAACCGGCAGAAGGTCGGCCTCGTCGCCGCGCTCGCCTCGCGCGCGGAGCTGCTCGTCCTCGACGAGCCGACCTCGGGCCTCGACCCGCTGATGGAAGCCGTCTTCACCGACTGCGTCCGCGAGGCGCGCGACGAGGGCCGCACCGTCCTGCTGAGCAGCCACATCCTCGCCGAGGTCGAGGCGCTCGCCGACCGCGTCAGCATCATCCGCTCCGGCCGGGTCGTGGAGACGGGCACGCTCGACGACCTCCGTCACCTCACCCGGACCTCGGTGAGCGCACACGTCTCCCGGGCCCCCGACGGGCTGACCGGCCTCGCCGGCCTCCACGACCTACGCGTGACCGACGAGGGCGCGGCCGGACACCGGGTCGAGGGCGAGGTCGACACCGACCGGCTCGACGCGCTCCTGCGCGAGCTCACCGGCCTCGGGGTCAAGGGCCTCACGAGCCGCCCGCCGACGCTGGAGGAGCTGTTCCTGCGGCACTACGGGGAGCGCACGTCCGACGAGGACGTCGACGCCGACGCCGGGGCGACGCCGTGACCGCGACCCTCGCACGCCCCGCGCGGGGGCACCGCGCGGAGCACCGGGCCGAGCGCGGCAGCCCGGCGCGCGCGACCGGGGCGTGGACGCTCACCCGCTTCGCCCTCCGTCGGGACCGGGTGCGCCTGCCGCTGTGGATCGCCGCGGCCGCAGGCCTCGTGGGGATCCAGTCGGTGTCGAGCCAGGGTGTCTACGACAGCCCCGGCGCGCTCGAGGCCTACGCGCGGGCCGCCGAGGCGAGCGCCGCGGTCGTCGCGATGACAGGTCGACCGGTGGGCCTCGACACCGTCGCGCGGGCCGTGTCCTTCGAGATCTTCGCGACCGTCGCCGTCGTCGTCTGCCTGATGGCCGTCTTCACGGTCGTCCGGCACACGCGGACCGACGAGGAGGCCGGCCGTGCCGAGCTCGTGCTGTCCGCCCAGGTCGGGCGGCGCGCTCCCCTCCTCGCCGCCCTGGCGGTCGCGACGGCCGCGTGCGCGGCCGTCGCCGTCGCCGTCGGGCTGGTCGGCGTGGTGACGGGTCTGCCGGCGGAGGGCTCGTGGCTCCTGGGCGCCTCGCTCGGCGGCACGGGGCTCGTGCTCGCGGGTGTGGCTGCTGTCGCGGCGCAGGTGAGCGAGCACGGTCGCGCGGCGAGCGCGATCGGCGGCGTCGCCATCGGCGTCGCGTTCCTCCTGCGTGCCGTCGGCGACGTGCAGCAGAACGTCCTGTCGTGGCTGTCACCCATGGGGTGGGGGCAGGCGGCGTACCCCTTCCACCTCGACCGGTGGTGGCCGCTGCTGCTGCAGGTGGGCACCGCCGTCGCCCTCGCGGTCGTCGCGGTCGCCCTCCTCGACCGCCGGGACGTCGACGCCGGGCTCATCCGGCCGCGTCCGGGTCGCCGCTCGGCCGGGCCCCTGCTGCGCGGACCACTCGGCCTCGCGTGGCGGCTGCAGCGCGCCTCGTTCCTCGGCTGGGGCGCCGGCATCGTCGTCACGGCCGTGACGTACGGCTCGCTCGTGGAGGCGACCCTCGACCTCGTCGACGCCGCACCGGAGATCGTCGAGTTCCTGCCGGGCGGGGCCGACGACCTCGTCGACGGCTACCTCGTCGTGTCGATCGGGTTCATGTCGCTGCTCGTCACCGCCTACGCCGTCATCGCGGCGCTGCGTGCGCGCAGCGAGGAGCAGGCGGGCCGGGCGGAGCCCGTGCTCGCGACGCCGGTGCACCGGTGGGCCTTCTCGGGCGCCCACGCGCTCGTCGCCCTCGTCGGGTCCGCCGTCCTCATGGTGGGCGGCGGGGTCGTCCTCGGTCTCACGGCCGTGGCGACCGGCTCGGACGAGCGGGTGCTCGGCGACGTCGTCCTCGCCTCGGTCGTGACCGTGCCCGCGGTGTGGGTCGTCGTCGGGGTCGCGGTGCTCCTCCAGGGGGTCTCCGCCCGGGCCGGCTCGCTCGCGTGGCTCGCGCTCGCGTGGGCCGCGGTCGTGCTGCTCCTCGCGGACTCCCTCGACCTGCCCGGCTGGGCGCGTGGTGTGTCCCCCTTCCACCACCTGCCCCAGGTGCCGCTGGAGGAGGCGTCGTGGGGCGCGCCGCTCGTGCTCACGGCGCTGGGGCTCGCGCTGGTGGCCGCCGGCCTCGCGGCGTTCCGGCGACGGGACCTCGCGACGGAGTGACGGTCCGCCCCGGAGGTCGTCACGAGCGTGGGGTCGCGACGGCGGGCTGCCCCTCCATGCCGCGACCGAGCACCTGCGACAGGGGGCGGACGACGGTGGGGACGCCGTCGCCGGACAGCACGAGCCGCCCGCTCGGCCACCGCTCGGTCCACTCGAACACGGCGACGTTCCGCTCGACGGGCACGACGTCGGCGTCGGTGGCGTCCCGACCGACGGCTGCCTCGTCGTAGCCGTCGGGCACGACGACCGCGAGCAGGAGGTGACCGTGGGCGTCCTCGCCGGCGACGTCGACACCGGCGGTGAGGACGTCCGCCGGGCGGTGCCCGCAGCTGTAGCCCGACCCGGCCCCGTCCCAGGTGGCGAGGCAGAACGACCCGTCCGCCGCAGGGACGAGCAGGACGTCGATCTCGTCGCCGTCGTGGGCGACGACGTACGCGCCGGGCGTGGCGGGCTCGAGGCTGTCGACGAACACCTGCAGCGAGAAGCCGGGCTCGGCGACCTGGGTGTCCGCGAGCGCCGAGAGCCGGACGGGGACGTCCGCGAGGTCGGCCGGCCGGGTGGCGGGGCCCGACCAGGGGGCGTCGCCCGGGGCACCGCCACGCGCCAGGCCTACGGCGGTGACGATCCCGACGACAGCGAGCCCCACGACGACCGCCTGACGACGGTCCCGCCGGCGGTGCCGCGCCCGCTGCACGACGCGGTCGACGTCCAGCGGCCGTCGCGGCTCCGGGGTCCCACGGTCGAGCAGGTCGTGGAGGTCGGCGCTCATCGTGCGGCTCCTTCCAGGTGGAGGTCGGCGAGACCGGGGTGGCGGCGGAGGGCAGCCGCCGCCTTCGCGCTCTGGCTCTTGACGGTGCCGACGGAGCAGCCGAGGGCGGCGGCGGTGTCGGCCTCCGAGAGGTCGTCGAACCACCGGAGCACGACGGTGGCGCGCTGACGCGGAGGCAGTGCCCGCACGGCGGCGACGACGACGTGGGCGAGGTCGTGGTCCACGGCGACCGCGGCCGCGGGCTCGGGGAGGACGTCGTGCGGCACCTCGCCGGTCCAGCGGCGTCGGCGCCAGTCGACCGCCGCGTTCACCATGACGCGACGCACGTACGCGTCGGGCGACCCGCGTCGTGTCACGCGCTCCCAGCGCGGCCACAGCCGCTCGAGCGCCACCTGGACGAGGTCCTCCGCGCGGCCCCAGTCACCGGTGAGCAGCCACGCCGTGCGCAGCAGCGCGCGCTGGCGCTCCTGCACGTAGCGGTGGAACCCGTCGTCGTCCATCCGACACCTCCCTGCCCCCTACACGTGTCGGCCGCCCCGCGAGGTTGCCCGAGGTCGTCGACGTCGCGTCAGCCGGTCGCGCGCAGCGCCCGGTCGAGGTCCTCCCGCAGGTCCTCGACGTCCTCCAGCCCGACGGACAGGCGCACGACGCCGTCGGTGATGCCCATCGCCGCGCGGGCCTCGGGTGCGAGGCGACGGTGCGTCGTGGTGGCGGGGTGGGTGACGAGGGACTTCGCGTCGCCGAGGTTGTTCGAGATGTCCCACAGCCGGAGCGCGTCGAGGAAGGCGAAGGCCGCGGCCTTGGCGCTGTCGGCCGACGCCTCGAGCTCGACGGTGACGACGGTCCCGCCGCCGCTCATCTGCGCGCGGGCGAGCTCGTGCTGCGGGTGGCTCGGCAACCACGGGTGGCGGACGGCCCGCACGGCACCGTGCGTCTCGAGCCACCGGGCGAGGTCGAGCGCGGCCGCGGCCTGGTGGTCGACGCGCAGGCGCAGCGTCTCGAGGCCCTTGAGGAGCACCCACGCGGTGAACGGGCTCATGGACGGGCCGGTGTGGCGCATGAACGGCTGCACGTGCTCGTCGATGTAGGTGCGGGTCCCGAGGATCGCGCCGCCGAGCACCCGGCCCTGCCCGTCGACGTGCTTCGTCGCGGAGTACACGACGACGTCGGCACCGAGCTCGAGCGGCCGCTGCAGCAACGGCGTGGCGAAGACGTTGTCGACGACGACCCGGGCGCCGGCGGCGTGGGCGAGGTCGCAGACGGCGCGGACGTCGACGAGGTCCTGCATCGGGTTCGACGGGGACTCGAAGAACACGGCGGCGGCGGGCTCCGCCAGCGCCCGCTCCCACTGGTCGAGGTCGTGCCCGTCGACGAACTGGGTGCGGACGCCCATGCGCGGCAGCAGCTCGTCGAGGATGACGAAGCAGCTGCCGAAGAGCGCCCGCGAGGCGACGACCCGGTCGCCGGCCCGCACGAGCGCGAGCAGGGACGTGAAGACCGCCGCCATGCCGGAGGCGGTCGCGTAGCAGCCCTCCGCGCCCTCGAGCAGCCGGAGCCGCTCCTCGAAGGTCGCGACCGTGGGGTTGCCGTAGCGGGAGTACACGTAGCGGTCGACGTCCCCGGCGAAGGCGGCCTCGGCCTCGGCGGCGCTGCCGTACACGTAGCCCTGCGTCAGGAACAGCGCCTCCGACGTCTCGTCGAACGCCGTGCGGGCGAGACCGCCGCGCACGGCGAGGGTGTCGGGGCGCAGGCGTCGCTCGTCCACCCTCCCGATCCAATCACCTGCCGGGCGACGGGGCCTGCGACGATCACCCCATGGCGGACGGGACCTCGCAGCGCAGCGTCGGCATCGAGCGGCTCGAGGAGGGGGTGTACCTCGCGCGCAACGCGCGCGGAGACGAGCTCCGCTTCGGCAGCAAGGCGGCGGACGGCTTCACCCCGGTCGAGCTGCTGCTCGCCGCGATCGCCGGGTGCACGGCCGTCGACGTCGACGTCGTCACCGGTCGTCGCAGCGCGCCGGAGGCGTTCGAGGCGACGTGCGAGGCGACGTACGTCCGCGACGCGGACGGCAACCGGCTCGAGGACATCCGCCTCACGCTCGACGTCCGCTTCCCCGAGGGCGCCGACGGCGACGCGGCCCGCGAGGTGCTGCCCCGGGTGCTCCGGACGTCGCACGACCGCACGTGCACGGTGTCCCGGACGGTCGAGGCGGGGACACCCGTCCAGGTGCGCCTCGCCGAGGACTCCTAGTCCGGCCGGCGCACCAGCAGCACGGCGTCGGTGACGGCGACGGGCTCGCCGTCGGGACCGGCCTGCTCACGGCGGCGCCGGTCGGTGCGGACGTCCCAGCCGGCGACGTCCGGACGGGCGGTCACGGCGTCCGCCAGCTCCTCCACGGGCACGAACCGCTCGACCATGTCGGGTCGCCGGAGCCCGGTCTCCATGTCGGTGACGTCGTGGAGGACGACGAGCAGCGTCCCGCCGGGGGCGACGGCGCCGCACGCGGCGGCGGCGAGCCGCCGCATGGCCTCGCGCGGCAGGTGGAGGAAGTGGCTCGTCACGAGGTCGCACCGGTCGGCCACGGGGTCGGGTTCCCACGTCTCGAGATCGGCCTGCTGCCACGTCACCCGCCGCGCGACGTCGGCGCCGAGCCGTTCCGCGTCGGTCGCGCCCTGTGCGAGCCCCTCGCGCGACCAGTCGACCCCGGTGACGGTCCACCCGTGCTGCGCGAGCCACAGGACGTCGCCGCCCGTGCCGCAGCCGAGGTCGAGCGCCCGACCGGTCGGCAGCGCGGTGGCCTCGGCGACCAGGACGGCGTTCGCGCGCCCGCTCCACGGCGTGTCCCGGGTGCGGTAGCGGTCCTCCCAGTAGCCCTGGTCGAACACGACGTCGTCGTGGCCGTGGCCGGGCCCGTGCCCGTGGCCGCTCACGCCGCGCGCCCGATCAGCACCCGGTCGAGGAACGCCGCGAGCCCGTCGTCGTGCACGGTGCCGATCTGCTCGTCCGCGGCGGCGACGACGTCGTCGTCGAGCGCGTTGCCCATGGCGGCGGAGTGCGCGGCCCAGCGGAGCATCTCGATGTCGTTGCGGCCGTCCCCGACCGCGAACGTCAGCTCCGGCGGCACGTCGAGGCGGCGGCGCACCGTCTCCAGCGCCGTCGCCTTCGACACGCCCTCGGGGGCGATGTCGAGCCACGCGGACCAGCCCACGGCGTACGTCACGCTGTTGAGTCCGATGCGGTGGACGATCCGCTCGAAGTCCTCCGGCGTGTGGTCGAGGCTGCGGACGATGACGCGCAGGGCCCGCGTCCGCGACAGCTCCGCGAACGACGCGACCCGGTACGGACCGGACAGCTCGCCGGGCGGGAACTCCTCGGTGAGGACCTTCGTGAGGTCCTCCGTCTCGATGCCGTACAGCGCCGCCGGCAGGTACTCGCGGACGGCGGCGAGTGCGGGGGCCGGGTCGAACGAGACCGCCTCCGCGACGGTGAAGCCCTTCTCGCTGTCGGGGTCGAGGTCGAGCGTCACCGCGCCGTTCGACACCACCGCGTGCCCGCGCAGGAGCCCGAGCCGGTCGAGCACCTCGAGCGTGCCGTCGGTGCTGCGACCGGTGGCGATGACGACGTGCGCGACCTCCGCAGCCGCCTGCACGGCGGCCCGGACCCGGTCCGACAGGCGGTCGTCGTGGTCGACGACCGTGCCGTCGACGTCGAGGGCGACGAGCGCCCGGGGGCCCGACGACCCGGCCGGCGCGGTCACACCGGCACCAGCACGTCGGTGCCGAGCCGCGCCGCCAGCGCCTCCGGCACGAGGACGGAGCCGTCGGCCTGCTGGTTGTTCTCCAGCAGCGCGACGAGCCAGCGGGTCGTCGCGAGGGTGCCGTTGAGCGTCGCGACCGGCCGGGTGCCGTCCTCGCCGCGGACCCGGACGCCGAGCCGGCGCGCCTGGAAGGTCGTGCAGTTCGACGTGCTCGTGAGCTCGAGCCACCGCTCCTGCGACGGCAGCCACGCCTCGCAGTCGAGCTTGCGCGCCGCCGACGAGCCGAGGTCGCCCGCGGCGACGTCGATGACCCGGTACGGCAGCCCGAGCGCCTGGAGCATGCCCTCCTCGAGGGCGAGCATCCGCTCGTGCTCGGCCTCGGCGTCGGCCTCGTCGCAGAAGGTGAACATCTCGACCTTGTGGAACTGGTGGACGCGGATGATGCCGCGGGTGTCCTTGCCGTGGCTGCCGGCCTCCCGGCGGTAGCACGCCGACCAGCCCGCGTAGCGCAGGGGCCCGTCGGACAGGTCGAGGATCTCGTCGGCGTGGTAGCCGGCGAGCGCGACCTCGCTCGTGCCGACGAGGTAGAGGTCGTCGGCCTCGAGCCGGTACACCTCGTCGGCGTGGGCACCGAGGAAGCCGGTGCCGGCCATGACGTCCGGGCGCACGAGCGTCGGGGTCACCATCGGCACGAGCCCCGCCTGCACGGCGGTGTCCATCGCGAGGCCGAGCAGCGCGAGCTCGAGCCGGGCGCCGACGCCCGTGAGGAAGTAGAACCGGCTGCCCGACACCTTCGCCCCGCGGCGCATGTCGATGGCCTTCAGTCCCTCCGCCACGGCGAGGTGGTCCGGCACGCGGCCCTCGGCGTCGACGACGCCCTCCCCGACGAGGTCGCGGGGCTCCCCGACGTGCGAGAGAACGGCGTAGTCGTCCTCCCCGCCCGAGGGCACGGGCGGCAGGACGAGGTTGTCGATCGCGCGCATCGCGGCGTCGAGCGCCTGCTCGGCGGCGTCCGCCGCCGCCTGCGCGGCCTTCACCTGCTCCGACAGCGCCTTCGCCTGCTGGACGAGCGCGGGCTTGTCCTCCTTCGGGGCCGCCTGCACGGTGCGCCCGAACGCCTTCTGCTCCGCGCGCAGCCGCTCGAAGGCCGCGACGGACTCGCGGCGCGCGCGGTCGGCGGCCAGTGCGGCGTCGACGGTCGCCGGGTCGGCACCGCGGCGCACCTGGCTGTCGCGGACGCGGTCGGGGTCCTCGCGCAGGACCTTGGGGTCGATCACACGGGCGAGGGTACGCAGGGGCGCGGCGTCCGCCCGGCGCGGCACTAGTCTCGCGCCGTGGAGCAGCCGACCTCGGGTCCCCGCGACGACGGGCCGGACGACACGCCGGTGGACCGGGGCGCCCGTCCCGGCGCGGCAGACGCGGGGAAGGGCGACCGCTGGATCGCGGTGGTCGCGCACCCGGTGAAGTCGAACATGACGGAGCTGCGCCGCGAGGTCGCGGAGGTGACGCGCCGCAACGGCTGGCGCGAGGCCCGCTGGTGGGAGACGACGGCGGAGGAGACCGGCGCGAAGCAGGCCCGGGAGGCGTTCGAGGCGGGGGCCTCGGTCGTCGCGGTGTCCGGCGGCGACGGCACCGTCCGGGCCGTCGCGCGGGCGCTCGTCGGCACGTCGACGCCGCTCGCGATCCTGCCCGCCGGCACCGGCAACCTCCTCGCCCGCGCGCTCGGCGTCAGCCACACGAGCCGCGAGGAGGCCGTGCGGATGATCGACGAGGGACGCCACCGCAACGTCGACGTCATGGAGGCGACCCTCACCCGCCCCGACGGCAGCCGGGCGAGCGAGCTGTCGCTCGTCGGTCTCGGCATCGGCCTCAACGCCGACATCATGGCCGGGGTCGACGAGGACATGAAGAAGCGGGCCGGGTGGCTGGCGTACGTGGTGTCGGGCGCGCGCGCCCTGCGACGCAACGCCATCCGGGTCCGGTACGCCGAGGACCTCGACGACGTGTCGGTGTCGCTGCAGCGCGCCGGGGTGCAGCGCGCGCAGGTCCGGTCGCTGCTCGTCGTGACGTGCGGTGTGCTCGTCGGCGGGCTGCGGCTGCTCGAGGAGTCGCAGCCGGACGACGGGGTGATGGAGACCGTCATCGCGGCGCCCCGCAGCCACCTCGGCCTCGTGTGGCAGCTCGGTCGGCTCGTGAGCCGCCGTGACGCGCGCGGCCCCGACGTCGAGGTGCTCCGCTCGACGCGCAACGTCGTCGTCGAGTGCCCGCGCGGCACCGAGGCGCAGGTCGACGGTGACGTCGTCGGCGAGGTCACGCGCATCGAGGTGACCCTGCGCCCCGGGTCGCTCGTCGCGCTCGCCCCCTGAGGCCGGGACGGGGCCTCAGGCCACGTCCCAGTAGCGGAACGCGCCGAGCGCGTGGTCGCGGCGGAAGTGGGCGAAGTCCTCGCACACCCGCTCCGCCGCCTCCTCGGCGAAGGCGACCACGTCGTCGACGAACAGATGCGGCTGCAGCGCCGAGAGGATGAGGTGCTCCGCGCTGCCGCCGAGGATGCCGGTCTCCTCGTCGGAGCGGGCGTGGGGCTGGGCGAGCGCCTGCCCGCAGACCTCCGCGTAGCGCCGGAGGTCCTTGCCGGACAGCTCCTCGGTGTCGGCCTCGTACTTGTAGGGGCTGCGCTCGCGGACGAGGAAGCTCGTCCCGTCGATGTCGGCGAAGCCGTAGAGGGCGTCGCCGTTGACGAGGTGGACCTGCTGGGCGGTGACGATGCGCCGGCCCTGCTCCTCCCCGTCCGCCTCGTGCTTCTCCGTCAGCTCGTTGGGCGGCACGAGCCCGTACAGCGCGGAGCGCCGGGCCTGCTTGAGCTCGAGGACCACGCAGCGCTCCGGACCCTCGCCCCAGCCCTGCAGGAGCACCCAGTACCGGTCGAGACCGAGGCTGCCGGTGCCGCTGCCCTTCTTGCGGGCGACGTCGCGGACGCGGAAGAAGTCGTCCGGGCGGGGCACGGTCCCGAGGTCGTTGTCGGCGACGTAGCGGTCGATCACCGCCTGGAACTCCTCGACGTGCGAGGTGTGGGGAACTCGCTTCCTGCTCGGGGTGAACTGCGAGACCTCGAGGTCGACGTACGTGCGGAGGAACTCGGTCCGCTCCCGCACCGCCGTCTCGATCATGTCGCGGACGACGGGCGGGCTGTTGTCGAGGCGGAACTGGAACGTGCTCGAGCGGTCGTCCTCGGCGAAGGCGCGCAGCCCGCCGAGGTAGCCCTCGACGAACGCCCGGACGACCTTGCGGGCCTTGCCGGCGCCGAGACCGTTCCGCCGCGCGACGAGCCAGAAGCCCGTCGCGCCGCGCTTGACGTCGTAGCTGAACGGCGCCGCCCACGCCTCGTCGAAGTCGTTGACCCCGAAGAAGGGGGCGCCGTCGGAGTTCGGCATGACGCCGAAGTTCTCGGGGTGCACGTCGCCGACGGTGAGGACGACCGGCAGGTGGCCGTCGGTACCGCCGTGGTCGCGGTAGTAGAGGAGCGCGGTGCCGCGGAAGAACGTGAACGGGTCGTCGGCGAGGGTGTCGAACTTGCGCTGCGCGCCCTGGGGGCGGTTGTTGATCCGGGCGCGGTGGTCCTCCAGCAGGGTGCGCCGCACGTGCTCCCGCCGCGCCTGGCCGTGGAGCAGGGCCGGCGACACGAGGACGTCGCCCGCCGCGCGGGACTCCGCCCACTTCCGGTAGTCCTCGCTGCGGTCGCGGCCGTCGAGCTCGACGAAGGAGCGCTGGGAGCGCGGCTCCGCCTCCGCCGTGGTGGTGGGACGGGACGTCCCGCGGGTGGTGGAGCGGGTCGTCCCGCGGGTGGTGGAGCGGGTGGTGGAGCGGGGCTGTCGGGACGCGGCCATCCGTCGACGCTCCCAGCCGGAGCCGCGCGCCGCGACCCCGGCGGGTGCATGGCCCGTGCCGGGGGCGGGTACCGCGGTGGGTGGAGGAGGTGGCACCGTGCCCAAGACGACGAAGAGCGGGACGCCGAAGCAGGACGAGCTGCCGAGCACCCTGCAGCGGAGCGACGACAAGGCCCAGCGCACGTTCGCCAAGACGCACGACTCGGCC
Organism: Aquipuribacter nitratireducens; assembly: GCF_037860835.1. Classification (NCBI taxonomy): domain Bacteria; kingdom Bacillati; phylum Actinomycetota; class Actinomycetes; order Micrococcales; family Intrasporangiaceae; genus Aquipuribacter; species Aquipuribacter nitratireducens. The sequence continues at coordinate 46,134 of NZ_JBBEOG010000007.1, forward strand.
ATGGACAGCTACGACGACGAGGAGCGCGCCAACCGCGCGGCGTGGTCCGCGGTCAAGCACACGCACGAGAAGACGGGCGACCACTGGGAGCCCAAGGAGGGCGGCCGGAAGGGCCCCTCCGACGCGCAGGCCGAGGGCGGCGTCGACACCGACCGGGGGACGAAGGGCGGCGTCGACGCGAACGCGAGCAAGGAGCACCTGTACGAGCAGGCGAAGGAGATGGACGTCCACGGCCGCTCCGACATGACGAAGGACGAGCTCGTCGACGCCCTGCAGAAGGCGAACGACAGGGCGACCCGCGAGGCGCGCGACAGCTGACGGGCCCCGTCAGCGGGACGGCAGACCCGTCCCGGTGAGGTCCTCCAGCGCCGCGAGCAGGTCGTCCTGCAGCGCGGGATCCGTCGCGGCGGCGGGCACGTCCTCCGCCTGCCGGCGGTGCACGAAGCGCCCCGACCGGGTCGCCCCCTCGTCGCCGCTCGTCGCGAGCCACACCGGTGTGTCGGCGCCCTCGACGAGCTCGCCCGTGGCGGCGGCCCCGCCCATGCGGGTGCGGATCCAGCCGGGGTCGACGGCGTTGGAGACGACGTCGGGCCACCGGCGCGCGACGGCGAGGGCGAGGACGAGGTCCGCGAGCTTGGTGTCGGCGTAGACCTGCATGCCGTCGAAGCGGCCGGACCGGGCCCTCGCCTCGTGCTGGAGGTCGTCGAGGTCGAGCCGGCCGCGGCGCATGGTGCCGCTCGACAGGTAGACCAGCCGCGCGGGCGGCGGGACCAGGCACGTGAGCAGGTACGGCGCCACGACGTTGACCTGGAAGGTCCGCTCGAGGCCGTCGTCGGTGACGACCCGCTCCTCCGGCGCGCCGAGCCCGGCGTTGTGGACCACGACGTCGAGCGGCCCGGCCTCGGCGGCGTCGAGGGCGAGGCGGCGGGTCGCGGCCGTCGAGGCGAGGTCGCCGACGACGACGTCGGGCGCCCCCGCTGGCCCCGACGCGTCGGCGAGCGCGGCGCGGGCCTGCGCCGCGCGGGAGTCGTCACGCGCGTGGACCACGACGTGGTGCCCGCCGGTGAGGAGCTGCCGGGCCGTCTCCAGCCCGATGCCCTGGGTGGAGCCGGTGACGAGGATGCGCGCCATGGCGCGACCCTAGGAGCGGGGCCGTCGCCCCGGCATCCCGGCGCGGCCCCGGTGCTCAGACGACGAGACGGCTCGGACGGCTGCTCGGGGCCTCGGCGGCGAGCGCGGCGAGGCGTCGGACCGTGTCGTCGACCCGCTCCACGGGCACGACGAACGGCAGGCGCAGGTACCGCTCGAGGGCCCCGTCGACCCCGAACCGCGGGCCCGCCGCCAGCCGGAGCCCGTGGGCGGCGGCGCGTTCGGCCATCGACGTGCTCGAGCGGTCGGCGAGGGCGACCCACACGGACAGCCCGCCCTGGGGCGCGCGCCAGCGCCACTGCGGCAGGTGCCGGCGCAGGGCCGTCTCCAGGGCGTCCCGGCGCGCCGCGACGAGCGCGCGGCGCCCGGCGAGGTGCCGGGGCCGGTCGGGGTCGGCGAGCACGTGCGCGAGGGCGAGCTGCTCGACGACGGGGGTGCCGAGGTCCCACGACAGCCGCGCCTCGACGAGCCGGTCGACGAGGTCCCGCGGGGCCCGCACCCAGCCGAGGCGCAGCCCCGCCCACGCCGACTTCGACAGCCCGCCGACGGTGACGACGGAGTCGGAGAACGCGGCGAGCGGCCGGGGCGCCGGCCCCTCGCTGCGGAGGTCGACGAGGGTCTCGTCGCTCACGAGCACGGTGCCCGCGGCGTCGGCGGCCGCGACGAGCGCACGGCGGGTGGCGTCGTCCATGACGCCGCCGGTCGGGTTCTGGCAGTCGGGGATGACGTAGCCGAGCCGCGGCGCCGCCTGCCGCAGCGTCGCCCGCCACGCGTCGACGTCCCACAGCGGCTCGTCGCAGCCACCGAGGGGGACGGGCACGAGCCGTGCGCCGGCGCGCCGCGCCGCCTCGAGCGCGTTGGGGTACGTCGGCTGCTCGACGACCACCCGGTCGCCCGGGGTCGTGAGGACCCGCAGGAGCAGCGCCCACGCCGACACCGCCCCGGACGTCACGACGACCTGGTCCGGTGTCGTCGGCAGGCCGCGACGGGTGAGGTCGTCGGCGACCGCCCGCCGGGTCACCGCCAGCCCACCCGCCTCGTAGCCGCTGCCGGGCAGGTGCCGGGGCAGCGCGAGGAGGGCCGCCTCGTACGCGGCGCGCACCGCGACCCCGTCGGCCGGCAGCGTCGCGGCGGCGAGGTCGACGACGTCGTGGAGCGAGTCGTCGGGGGGCGGCGGCGAGATCGCACCACCGGTGGGGCGCACGCCGCCCGGCACCGCGGTCCACGACCCGGACCCCTGCCGGGAGCGCAGGAAGCCCTCCTCGCGGAGCGCGTCGAAGGCGGCGGTGACGGTCGTGCGGCTCACCCCGAGCTGGGTGGCGAGCTGGCGTTCGCTCGGGACCCGCACCTCGAGCGGGAGCCGCCCGTCGAGGACGAGGCTGCGGAGCCGGGCGGCGAGCGCCGAGTACGTGGGACCCGCGCCCTGCCAGCCGTCGCCGAGCAACCGGCCCAGGGCCAGGGCACCGATCCGCGTCTGCACCACGCCAGTGTGCGCCGAGTGGCCCTGGATGGGAAGGCCAATCGCGCGCAGACTCTCCTCGTGCTCCTGCCGCGACCCCGTGTCCGCCGCCTCGTCCAGCTCCATCTCGGCCTGCTCCTCTACGGCGCCACCATGGCGCTGCTCGTGCGCTCCGGGCTCGGCCTCGACCCGTGGGACGTGTTCCACGAGGGCGTCGCCGACCGGACGGGCCTCACGTTCGGCACCGTCGTCATCCTCACCGGGGCGGTCGTCCTGCTCGCGTGGTGGCCGCTGCGGCAGCGACCGGGCATCGGCACGGTCGCGAACGTCGTCGTCATCGGGCTCGCGGCCGACGCCACCCTGTGGCTGCTGCCCGACCCGGGTCACCTCACGTGGCAGATCGTCTACCTCGTCGGCGGGATCGTCGGGAACGGCCTCGCGGGCGGCCTCTACATCGGTGCGGGTCTGGGACCGGGGCCGAGGGACGGGCTCATGACGGGCCTCGTCCGCGTGACGGGCCGGTCGGTGCGGCTCGTCCGGACCTCGCTCGAGGTGACGGTGCTCCTCGTCGGCTGGGCGGTCGGCGGGACGGTCGGGGTCGGGACCGTCGCCTACGCGCTGCTCATCGGGCCGTCGGTCCAGCTGTCGCTGCGCTGGTTCACGATCCCCTCGAGCCACGCCTCGGCGTCGTCGAAGCCCGCGGAGCCCGTCCACGACAGCACGCGGGTGGGGCGCCCGTCGGCCTTGGGGTAGGACCCGAGGAAGCGCGTGTGCGGGCTGAGGCGGCGCAGTCCCTTGAGCGCCTCGGCGACCCGGGGCTCGCGCACGTGGCCGTCGAGGTCGATGGAGAAGCAGTACTCGCCGAACCCGGCGCCGGTCGGCCGCGACTCGATGCGCGTGAGGTCGACGCCCCGGGCGGCGAACTGCTCGAGGAGCTCCAGCAGCGCCCCGGAGTGGTTCTCGCGCAGGTACGCGACGAGGCTCGTGCGGTCGGCGCCCGTGGGCTCCGGCAGCCGGCCGGGACGGGCGACGACGACGAACCGGGTCGTCGCCGGCCGGTCGCCGATGTCGCTCGCCAGCGCCTCGAGGCCGTACCGGGTGACGGCGGACGGTGCGCAGACCGCCGCGTCGTAGCCGGCCGCGGCCTCGGACCCGGCGAGACCGGCCGCGGCCGCCGCCGTCGACATCGCCGGCTCGACGGCGACGTGGGGCAGGTGGTCGGTGAGCCACGCCCGGCACTGCGCCTCCGCGTGCGGGTGGCTCGCGACGCGCCTCACGTCCGCGAGGGTCGTGCCGGGTCGGGCCGCGAGGACGAACGTCACGGGGACGAGCTGCTCCCCCACGACGACGAGCGGGGGGTCGCTCGCGCTCAGGGCGTCGAGGGTGGCGTTGACCCCGCCCTCGAGGGAGTTCTCGATCGGCACGACGGCGGCGTCGGCCTCACCCGCCCGGACCGCGTCGAAGCAGCGCCCGACCGTGGCGACGGGCACCTTGTCCACGTCGTCGCCGAGCGAGGCGACGGCGGCGTCGAGCGCGGCCTCGGTGAACGTGCCGGCCGGGCCGAGGTACGCGATCCGCTGCCGTCCCACCCGGCGGAGGCTAGGCCATGGTCGGGCGCGCGCACCGGCACGTCCTACCCTCCGTCACGTGCTGCACCACGCGCCTGACACCCCCGGAGCCCTGCAGGGCGAGGCCCGCGCGGTCGACCTCGGGCACAGCCGGATCGACGTCGACCGGCGCGCCCGCACGGGCGACCCGGAGGTCGTCTTCGGGTCGGGGAAGACCCCGGAGCAGGTCGTCGAGATCCTCCGCACCCTCCACGCCGCCCACCCGGACACCGCCGTGCTCGCGACGCGGCTGTCGCCCGAGGCGCTCGACCACGTCGCCGCCGAGCTCGCCGACGCCGACGTCGACCGGGTCGCCCGCACCGCGGTCCTCGGGGCGCTCCCGGCCCCGCGCGGGCTCGTGCGGGTCGTCGCGGCCGGCACCTCCGACGGACCGGTCGCGGCCGAGGCGGCCGTGACGATCCGGGTGCACGGGGCGGGCGTCGAGCGGGTCGACGACGTGGGCGTCGCCGGCATCCACCGGCTCATGGCCGTCGCGGACCGGCTCGCCGACGCGGACTGCCTCGTCGTCGTCGCCGGCATGGAGGGCGCCCTGCCGTCGGTCGTCGCGGGGCTCGTCGGGGTCCCGCTCGTCGGCGTGCCGACCTCGGTCGGCTACGGCACCGGGGCGGGCGGGCTCGCGGCGGTGCTGTCGATGCTCAACTCGTGCGCACCGGGCGTCGTCGTCGTCAACGTCGACAACGGGTACGGCGCCGGCGTCCACGCCGCCCGGGTGGCACGCGCCGCGGCGCCCCGCGAGGCTGGGCCGGTGGTGACCGGCCGGGGCGAGGCGTCGCCGTGACGACGCTGTGGGTCGACGCCGGACGGGGCGCGGCGGGCGACATGCTGCTCGCGGCGCTGTGGGACGCCGGCGCCGACGCAACCGCCGTCCGGGCCGCGGTCCGCGCGGTCGTGCCCGCGGACGTCGTGTTCCGGCACGAGGTCCGCGACGGCTTCCGGGTCGCCCGCGCCGAGGTGGTGCCCGACGCCGAGGACACCCGGTCGGGCCCGGACCGGCGCTGGGCCGACATCAAGCGCGCCCTCGCCACGGCTCCGCTGCACGGGCGCGTGCGGGACCAGGCGACGGCGGTGTTCGCCGCGCTCGCCGCCGCCGAGGCCGAGATCCACGGCAGCGACGTCGACCGGGTCCACTTCCACGAGGTCGGCGGGCACGACTCGATCGCCGACGTCGTCGGCGTGTGCGCGGCACTGCACGCGCTCGGGGTGTCCCGCGTGGTGGTCACGCCCGTGGGGGTGGGCGGGGCCAGCGGCTCGGAGGACGCCGCCGGCACCCTCGGCCACGGCCGGGTGCCCGCGCCGGTGCCCGCGGTGCTCCACCTCGCGACGGCCACGGGCGCACCGGTCCTCGCCGGGCCGGGCGCGGGCGAGACGTGCACGCCGACCGGCATGGCACTGCTCGCGACGCTCGCCGACGGCTGGGGGCCGCTGCCACCGCTGCGTCCGGCCGCGCTCGGCGCGGGGGCGGGGTCGCGGGAGACCCCCGGCCGGTTCGGGGCGCTGCGGGTGGTGCTCGGCGCGCCGGTCGGGCCGCTCGGCGACACCGGCGCGGACGTCGCGCTCGTCACGAGCACGAACGTCGACGACCTCGACCCGCGGCTGTGGCCGCGGGTGCTCGCGTGCCTGCTCGAGGCGGGCGCGTCCGACGCGTGGCTCGCACCCATCCTCATGAAGAAGGGCCGCCCCGCCCACACCCTCCACGTGCTGAGCGACCCGGAGCGCGCGAGCGCCGTCCGCGACGTCGTCGTGCGGGAGACGAGCGCCATCGGCATGCGGGTGCAGGCGGTCGCGAAGCACGCGCTGCCGCGCGACGAGGTGAGCGTCGCGCTCCACGGGGAGCACGGCGTCGACCACGTGCGCGTCAAGCGCGCCTGGCTCGACGGGCGCGTCGTCAACGTGCAGCCGGAGTGGGAGGACGTCGCCGTCGCCGCCGCCCGGACCGGCACCCCCGCGAAGGTCGTCCTTGCGCGCGCGAGCGCCCTCGCCCAGGAGCACGGTGGGAGCTGACGCACCCTGCCCGCTGTGGCCCGAGGTGGTTCGATGGCGCGCGTGAGCACGGACGCACCGGCACCCGCCAGCGGAGGATTCGTCGACAGCGAGGTCGGCACGCTGCGGGAGGTGATCCTCCACCGGCCGGGAGCGGAGCTGCGCCGCCTCACCCCCCGCAACAACGACCGCCTGCTCTTCGACGGCCTGCCGTGGGTCGACCGCGCCCAGGCCGAGCACGACGCGTTCGCCGACACGCTGCGCGCGCGGGGGGTGCGGGTGCACCTCGTCACCGACCTGCTGCGGGAGGTCCTCGAGCAGCCCGACGCCCGCGAGCGGGCGATCGAGGACACCCTCGCCGACTCCTCCGGCAGCGGGCTCCGCATCGGGGACACGCTGCGCGCGCGGCTGCGCGGCTACCTCGCCGACCTCGACCCCGCGCGGCTCACGACCGCCCTCGTCGCGGGCGTGCGGAACGACGAGGTGCCCGGGCGCGGCGGGCTCGTCGCGACGCTGCTGCCGGACGACGAGTTCGTCGTCGACCCGCTGCCGAACCTGCTCTTCACCCGCGACTCCAGCGTGTGGGTGGGCGACGAGGTCGCCGTCACGTCCCTCGCCATGCCGGCGCGGGACCGGGAGACGCACCTCCTCGACCTCGTGTACGCGCACCACCCGCGGTTCGAGGGCACGACCGTGGCGTACCGGCCGGCGTGGGAGCACGTCGAGGGCGGCGACGTCCTCGTCGTGGGACCCGGCGTCGTGGCGGTCGGCACGGGCGAGCGGACGACCCCCGCCGGCGTCGAGCGGCTCGCCCGCATCCTGCTGGGGCGCGGCCTCGCCCACACCGTGCTCGCGGTCCCGATCGCGCAGGAGCGGGCGACCATGCACCTCGACACCGTCTGCACGATGGTCGACCGCGACGCCGTCGTCGTGTACCCGAACGTCGCCCACTCCCTGCAGGGCCACCCGATCACCGCCGCGGCGGGGACCGCCGGCACGAGCGGGGCCCACGTGCCGCCGGAGGCCGTCGAGCTCTCCGTCGGACCCGCGGCCCCGTTCCTGCCGGCCGCGGCGGAGGCGCTCGGGCTCGAGCGGATCCGCCGCGTCGACACCGGCCTCGACCCCGTCACCGCCGAGCGCGAGCAGTGGGACGACGGCAACAACACCCTGGCCCTCGCCCCCGGTGTCGTCGTGGCGTACGAGCGGAACACGGAGACGAACGCCCGCCTGCGCGACGAGGGTGTCGAGGTGCTCGAGATCCCCGGCGACCAGCTCGGCTCGGGCCGTGGCGGGCCGCGGTGCATGAGCTGCCCCGTGGTGCGCGACCCGCTGGGGTGAGCCGCCTCAGACCCCCACGACCGCCGCGCTGAGGGCGTGGCCCGCGGCACGGACGTGCCGCAGGTCGGTCCCGCAGCACCCGCCGAAGGTCGTGAGGTGCGGGTGACGGCGCCGCAGGTCCGCGAGCTGCGCCCCGAGCTCCAGCGGGTCGCCGTCGTCGAGCTCGGTGGCCTCGTCGAGCTCGGCGTGGCTCATGCGGGAGGCGTTGGGCCGGAACGCCGTGACCCTCCCGGACACGTCGCCGAGCCCGGCGAGCGCGTCGTGGACGTGGTCCGGGTGGGCGCAGTTGAGCCCGTAGGTCTCGGGGTGGCCGTCGGTGAGCCGGTCCACCTCGGCGACCGCCTCGGCGAGGGGCTGCCCGGACGGGAGCAGGCCGTCGGTCTCGACGGTGAACGACACGAGCACGGGCGCGCCCGCGGCGGCTGCCGCCCGCACGACCCCGACCGCCTCCTCGACGTACGTCATGGTGAGGACCGCCACCCGGTCCGCCCCGGCGTCGGCGAGGGCCGCCACCTGCGGCGCGTGGTACGCCGTCGCCTCCTCGACCGTCATCCGGTCACCGGCGACGTAGCCGTCGCCCCGGGGGCCGAGGTTGCCGGAGACGACGACGGGGACGGCGGGGGCCGCCTCGGCGACCGCCTCGCGGACGAGCGCGACCGCGTCGGCGTTGAGCCGCGCGAGGTCGGCGGCGTCGAACCCGAGGCGGGCGCCCCAGTCCGCGGACGCCCGCCACGTCGGTGTCTCGAGGGCGGCCCCGACCCCGAGCCCGTCGGCGAGGGCGACGAACGGCCGGTAGTAGGAGAGGAGCCGGGAGCGGCCCTCGGGGTCGTCGAGCAGCGGGAACGAGGCGAAGTACGGCAGCTCACGGCCGTCGAGGAACAGCAGCTCGGTCTCGAGGCCGGCGTCGGTGAGAAACAGGTCGGGGTGCACGTGGGTCTCCTTCGTCGGGGACGGCACCGCCGCTGCGGTGCCGCGTCGGCGCCCACGCTCGCGCCGCCCGCTGTCACGGACCTCCCGCTCCGCTGTCGTCACGACGTCGCTGCTCGCGCTCGACGGCCGAGGAGGTCGGTGCGGTCGCCGCGGGCACGCGCTCGAGGACGAGGTCGACGACCGCCTCCGGGTCGAGGCGCGCCCCGGCGCGCACGTGCTCCGCGGCGTCCGGGAGAACCGAGGCGAGCCGCTCCCCGACCGTGCGCAGACGCTGCGCGTCGGGCCCGGTGACGCCCACGCCACCCGCCGCCTCGACCGCACCCAGGACCTGCGCGGCCGCCACCGGCTCGTCGAGACGCTCGAGCAGCTCCACGGCCGTGCGCAGCGTGATCCACTGCTGGACCCACGCCGCGGCCCGCCGCCAGCGCAGCAGCAGGTCGCGGAGCACCCCGCACGCCGCCGCCGGGTCGCCCTCCCGCACCTGGAGGCCGGCCCACGTCAGTCCCGCCACGCCGATGGTGAACTCCGCCCCGGTGGTCGAGGCGAGCGCGAGCGCACGGTCGAGGGCGGCCAACGAGCGCGCCGGGTCGGTCGCGGCCAGCGCCTCGCCCTCCGCGTAGTCGACCCACGCGGTGAACCACGAGGCGTCGCGCGGGGGCAGGAGGGCGCGGGCCTCGCCCAGCGACTCCTCGACGACCTCGAGGCGCCCCCGGTACCCGGCGACCATCGCCCGGTCCGCCAGCCGGGTCACGAGCCGGGCGGACGGTCCCGCCGCGCGGGTCCGCGCCACGGACAGGTCCCACTGGACGGCCGCGCCGTCGAGGTCGCCGTCGAAGAGCAGCACGTCCGCCCGTGCCTCGGCGGCGCTCGCCCCCGAGTCCGGCCAGCCCGAGCGGGCAGCGATCCCGGCGGCGCGGTCCGCCAGCGACCGGGCACGGGCGAGGTCGCCCGCCTGCCACGCCCCGGTGGCGGCGGCCGCGACGACCCGCTCCGCATCGGGGTGGTCGAGGGAGCCGAAGCGGTCCGCGGTCGCGTGCACCCAGCCGAACACCTCGGCCTGCATGCGGAACAGCGCCGGGTGCTGCAGCCCGGCGGCGAGCGCGAGCGCCCGCGGGCCGTCGCCGGACCCCAGCAGGTGGCGGTGCGCGGCCCTGGTCTCCGCGAGCGAGGGGAGGCCGTCGACGCCGGGCGGTCCCGGCCCGTCCAGGGACCCGGCTCGGGCGACGTCGGTGAGGACGAGGTCGGCGTGCGCATCCCGGGTCCGGGCGAGGTCGCCGCCGGCGGCGAGCAGGTCGACGCCGTAGGCCGACACGGTCTGCAGGCAGCGGTACCGCAGCGGGCGGCCCGGCGCCCGCTCCTGCACGACCAGCGAGCGGCGGGAGAGCTCGGCGAGCTGCTCGGCCGCCTCGTCGACGTCGAGGCCGCAGACGGCGGCCGCGGTCCGGGCGTCGACGCTGCCGGCGACCACCGCGAAGCGGGTGAACGTCCGGTGGAGGTCGGGCGGCAGGTCGCGGACCGACCACTCGACGAGCGCGCGCAGGGACCGGTGGCGCGACGCGGTCGTCCGTCGTCCACCGACGAGCAGGCCGAGGAGGTCGTCGACGCGGTCGAGCAGCTCCTCGAGGGTCATCGACCGGAGCCGCGCCGCCGCGAGCTCGAGCGCGAGCGGCAGCCCGTCGAGCGCCTCGCACAGCCGCGCGACCTGGTCCGCCGTCCCGGCTCCGCTCGGCAGCGGCAGCCCCAGCGCGGCGGCGCGGTCGTCGAGGAGCCAGGCGGCGACGGGCAGCGGCAGGGGCGCGACGGGCACCACCCGCTCGCCGTCGACGTCGAGCGGCTCGCGACTCGTGGCGAGGACGACGACGTCGGGCGTGCGCGTCAGCACCGCGTCGACGAGGTGGGCGGCGGCCTCGACGACGTGCTCGCAGTTGTCGAGCACCAGGAGGTGCCGGTCGTGCCGCAGGGTCGCGACGACCCGGTCCGTCGAGGTGCGCCCGGCGCCGGGGTGGACGCGCAGGGTGCTCGCCACCAGCTCCGCCACCTCCTGCTCCGTGCGTGCGGGTGCGAGCTCGACGACGGTGACGGTCCGGTCGTGGCCGCCCGTGGGCTGCGACGCCTCGTCGACGAGGTGGTGGGCGAGCCTCGTCTTCCCCACGCCACCCGGGCCGACGAGCGTGACGAGCCGGTGCTCGCGGAGCAGCCGCAGCGCCAGCGCGGTCTCGGCCTCGCGCCCGACGAGCCGGACGACGGACCGCGGGGCGAGGTCCGGCTCGGTCTCCGGTCGGGGGTGCGGGACGGGCGCCGGCACGGTGCTCGTGTCGTCGTCCATCACCGCCAGCTCCAGGCGTCGCAGCGACGGGGACGGGTCGAGCCCGAGCTCCTCGACCATCCGCGTGCGCAGGTCCCGGTACGCGGCGAGGGCGTCGGCGCGTCTCCCGACCGCGACGTAGGCGTGCATGAGGAGCTCGACGGTCCGCTCCCGCAGGGGGTCCCGCGCTCGTCGGCCCTCCAGCTCGGCCACGGCCTCGTGGACGCGTCCCGCTGCGAGCAGGTCGTCCGCCCGCAGGTCGGCGAGCGCGTCCCGCACCCGCCCGAGCCGCTCCCTCTCGCCGAGGGCCGCCGGGTCGTCGAGGTCGCAGTACGGCTCACCGCGCCACAGCGCCAGCGCCTCGTCGAGCTCCGGCAGACGACGACCGGGTGGTCTCGCCCCGGCGACGCCGAGCGCCCGCTCGAACCGGGCGACGTCGACGACGTCGTCCGCCGCCTCGAGCCGGTACCCCGCCGGCACCGTCACGACGGCGACGTCGGGTGGGAGGGCCCCGCGCAGCCGGGACACGTGGTTGTGGAGCGCCGCCGTGGGGTTGCCGGGATGGTCGTCACCCCAGAGGACGTCGACGAGGCGGTCGACGCCCACCGCGGCAGGCCGCGCGAGCGCGAGCGTGGCGAGCAGCCGGCGCGCGCGCCCGGGGACGGGCGAGGCACCGTCGACCAGCACCTCGCCGAGGAGGCGGAGCACGGGGCGAGCATGGCACCCCAGGACGTCGCGCGGGACGCCCTCCGGCACAGTCAGCGCAGCGTGACCTGCCGGGACGTCAGGCCGGCCCGGGCTCGCCGCTGCTCGGCGTCGAGCGGGTCGGACACGGCGAGGGCGTCCTGGAACCGCTCGGCGAACGACGCGAGGGGTTCCTCCGTCCCCTCGGCGCTCATGTCGCCAGGCAGGTCCCACACGGGCACGACGAGGCCGTACGCGCGGAAGAACCCCGCGAAGCGGGTGCCGGGGCCGAGCGTCGAACCGGCGGTGTCGCCGTCGACCGTCGTGACGTGGAGGCGCGCGAGCGCGTCGAGGAACCGGTCCTCCGGGGTCGCGATGACCCACCGGAGGTGGACGTTGTCGCCGATGCGGCACCAGTACGCGCTCTCGGCGCTCGTCAGCTTCTCCGTGGGCACGACGGCCGCGTTCGCCCGCTCGAGGGAGGCGCGCACCTGCGGCGCGAGCGCGCTCAGCGGGTCGCTCGGGTCCTCCGCCTCGCCGGGGTCGGTGTCGAGGACGCCGTCGACCCAGAAGTCGAAGCCCTCGTGGACCTCGAGCACCGGTGGGGTGTCGAGGTCGAGCCGGTCCTGCAGGCGGGCGGTCGAGCGGCGGGCGTCGACGTGCGTCACAGGGCCCGGGCCGTCCGCGGCGAGCGCCGCGTCCATGGCGGCGGCGAGGTCGCGCGAGGCGTCGGCGGAGGCGTCGGCGGCCTGGACGCCGACGAACACGCTGCCGTCCGCGCGCCGCAGCGCCGGCCACGCGACGGGCAGCACGGTCGCGAACGTGACGTCGTCGCCGTCGACGGTGCGCGCGCGCATGGTGGCGGCCGGGACGATCTCGCGGAACGCGACCCAGTCGGTCTCGTGCGGCAGGCCCTCGAAGGGGCGCGCGACGAACTCGGCGCCCGCGCGCACGCGGCCGTGGCACTGCTTGTACCGCTTGCCGGAGCCGCAGGGGCACGGGGCGCGCAGCCCGCCGCGGGGCGGCTCGATCGGCTGGTCGGCCGCGGGGCGTGGGGTCCGGGACTTCGGGCGGGTCGTCACGGTGGCCCAGGGTAGGCGCCCGCGGGACCTACAACGCGCGCCGGCGGGACGGTCCGCCGAGGGCGGCCCAGACGGTCGTGCACCCCTCCTCGGCGTCGACGAGGACACCCCACTCGTGGGCGAGGCTCCGGACGATCCGCAACCCGCGGCCGCGGGTGGCGACGACGGAGGTGTTGCGCGGCCGGATGTCGGGGCTGCCGCCGGCAGCGGGACCGCCGTCGGTGACGGCGACCTCCACCGCCCGGTCGCGCACCCGGGCGCGCAGCAGGACCGAGCCGGAGGGGGTGGGCCGCCCGTGGACGATGGCGTTGCCGAGGAGCTCGCTGGCCGCGAGCTCCGCCTCCACGACGGTCTCCTCGGGGACGCCGGAGTCGGTGAGGAGCCCGACCAGCTCCTCCCGCGCACGCGGCACCGCGGCGGGGGCGTGGGGCAGCGCCCACTCCCGTTCCGTGCGTACCGCTGTGACCGACGCCATGTCGTCACCTTCCGTCGTCGCGTGCTGACGGCGGCGGAGTACCCGAGCGCACCGTTCGCGAAACCGTCAGTCCCCTGAGGGTAGGACGCGTCACGGGCGCGCGGACGGGGTGCCGTCCGGGCCGACGAGGTCGTCGAGCACCTCGCGCGCCGTCGCGGGGTCGTCGGTGATGAGCCCGTCGACGCCGAGCCGCGTACAGGTCCGCATGTCCTGCGGCGTGTTGACGGTCCACACGAACACCTGCTGGCCGAGGCGGTGGCAGTCGGCGACGACGGTCGGGTCCGCGAGGACGAGGCGCAGGTCGAGGCCCACGGCCTGAGAGGTGCTGAGCTGCGGGATCGGGGCGCGGTGCGAGCGCAGCCGCACCCGGGTCAGCCCGGGTGCGAGCGCCGCGAGGCGGCGCACAGCGAGCGGCGAGAACGACATGCCGGCGAGGAACGGCAGACCCGCGAGGTCCCGCCCCAGCACGTCCCGGAGCACCTCGACGACCCGCCGCTCGACGCGCCACGCCCACCGGCTCGGGTGCTTCGTCTCGACGAGGAGCCCGACCGGTCGGGGCGCGTCGCGGCAGAGCTCGGCGACGCGGCGGAGGGTGAGGATGCCCGGGCCCTCGCCGTAGTCGAGGCGGTCGAGCTCGGCGAGGGTCCGGCGGTACAGCAGGCCCTCCCCGTCCGACGTCCGGTCGAGGTCGACGTCGTGGAAGCACACGGGGTGCTGGTCCCGGGACAGGCGGATGTCGCACTCGAGCCCGTCCGCGCCGTCGTCGAGCGCGCGCTGCATCGCCCGGAGGGTGTGCTCGGGCTCGACGAGGCTGGCCCCGCGGTGCGCGACGACGAGCGGCCGCGCCCGCGGCGGCAGCGGCGGGCGGGGGCGCAGCACGCGCGGACCGGTCAGCGGACGGTCGGCTCGCCGCCGCCCTCGCTCACCATCGGCTTGCCGGCGTCCCGCCACGCGCCCATCCCTCCGGCGACGTTGACCGCCTCGAAGCCGTTGAGGTTGAGCCACGCGGTCGCGCGTGCCGAGCGGTTGCCGGAGCGGCAGACGACGTGGACCTCGCCCTCGGGCAGCTCGTCGAGGCGCTGCGGCACCTGCGAGAGCGGGATGTGGCGGGCGCCCGGCGCGTGCCCCGCGCGCCACTCGTCGTCCTCGCGGACGTCGACGAGGACCGCGTCGTCGGGCAGGTCGGTGACGGTGACGGTGGGGACCTCGGTCACGGGCGCTCCTCTGGCGTTCTCGCGGGTGTCTCGCGGTGTCCCGCGGTCCGCCACGACTGGGACGGAACCGGACGGGGTGGTGGGATCGTCCCATGGGCATGAGCGTCATGACCGGTGTGACAACCGTTTCGCGACCGGTGGCCGCTGTCGGCGTCCTGAGCGCCCTGCTCGTGCTCGCCGCGTGCGGCGACGGCGGGACCGCGTCAGGATCTGGTGCGGGAACCGCGCCGGACGCCACCGGCGCCGCGCCGACCGGACCGGAGGTGAGCGTGCCCGACGAGACGCCGTCGTCCGCCGACGACGACACGGTCACCCTGCTGCCGTCCGACGGGGCCACCGCCCCGGACCCGGCCTCGCCGCCGCCGCTGCTGCCCCAGCTCGTCGGTGCGGACCTCGAGGTCGTGCCCGAGGGCGGGTCCGCCGTGACCCTCGTGTGCTCGTGGACGCAGGGCGTCGTCGAGGGCGACGGCACGCACCCGGACGTCACCGGCGCGTGCGCCGACCTGCAGAGCGCCGTCGCGACGGGCCAGCCGTTCGAGCCGGTCCCCCCGGACGCCCTCTGCACGCAGCAGTACGGCGGCGACGCGGTCGTCGCGGTCCGGGGGCTGCTGACGGGCGCCGACGGCGACCAGATCCCGGTCGACGCGACGTTCTCCCTCACGGACGGGTGCGAGATCGACCGCTGGCAGCGGATGGGGCGGGTGCTCGAGCCCTTCCGCGGCGACGTGTAGGCGCCGGTCCCGCTCGACTCAGCGGAGCAGGCGGGACATCCGCCGGTCCGCGAGGACCTGGCCGCCGGTCTGGCAGCCCGGGCAGTACTGGAACGACGAGTCCGTGTAGCTGATCTCCGCGATGGTCGTCCCGCAGACGTCGCACGCCTGCCCGGCGCGGCCGTGGACCCGCATCCGACCGCGCTTGTCGTCCTTCAGCTGGTCGGGGGCGCGACCGACGGCGCTGCCGAGGGCTCCGGCGAGCACGGCGTGGACGGCGGCGTGGAGCCGTGCGAGCTCGTCCGGGTCGAGCGACCCGGCGGGCGCGAAGGGCGAGAGCCGCGCGGCGTGGAGGACGTCGTCGGAGTAGGCGTTGCCGATGCCGGCGACGACGTGCTGGTCGGTGAGGACGGTCTTGAGCCGCTGCCGCGACCCGGCGAGCCGCTCCGCCAGCCCGTCGACGTCGAGGGTGAGCGGGTCCGGGCCGAGACCGGCGACGGACGGGACGTCGGCGGGGTCGCGGACGACGTGGACGGCCAGCCGCTTCTGCGTGCCCGCCTCGGTGAGGTCGAGCGCGGCGAGGGACCCGCCGTCGTCGAGCAGGACCCGCAGGGCGAGCGGTCCCTTGCCGGGGCGCGCGGGTGCGGTCGGCGCCGGGTCGCGCCACTGCGCCCAGCCGGCGCGGGAGAAGTGGACGACGAGGTGGAGCCCGTCGACGTCGAGGTCGACGAGCTTGCCGTGCCGGGCGACGCCGGTGACGGCGAGCCCCTGGAGGGCCGTCGGCGGCGGGTCGAACGTCTTGAGGACGTTGAGTGCCACGACGTCGACGCGCGCGACGACGCGCCCCACGGCGCGCTCGGCGAGGAACCGCGCGAGCGCCTCGACCTCCGGCAGCTCCGGCACGGACCGATCGTGCCGCAGGCGCCGCCGTCAGGCGACCTGCTCGCGGGTGCACCACCACGTGGTGCGCCCGCCGACCTTCCCGCTCGCCATGGCGGCGCCGCAGCGGGGGCAGTCCTCGCCGCGACGCCGGTGGCGGATCACCTCGCCGGTGTGGACGCCGCCCTTCGACGTCGCCGAGCGGATGGCCCGTCCCAGCTCGCGGTGGAGGACGCGCAGCTCGTCGGCGTCGAGGCCGCCGGCCTCGCGTTGCGGGTCGAGCCGCGCCTGCCACAGCACCTGGTCGGCGAGGAGGTTGCCGATCCCGGCGACGACGGCCTGGTCGAGCAGGCGGGCCTTGAGCGGCGCGGTGCCCCGCCCGACCCGCTCACGGAACTCGCGGAGGCCGACCTCCTCCGCGTCGGGCCCGAGAGCGTCGAGGTCGGGGTCGAGCCGGACCCGGCCGAGCCGCCGCTTGTCGAACAGCCGGAGGGCGCCGCCGTCGTCGAAGGTCACCGTGAAGCGGAACCACTCCGGCTTGCCGCCGGGGCCCGTGCCGTCGGCGCCGCGCACGAGGTCCCCGCCGGTGGTGCGGCTCCCGGCGGCGTCGGTGACGTGGAGCCGGCCGGCCATGCCGAGGTGGAGGCCGAGCAGCGGACCGTCGTCGGACGTCTCGCACCACATCGTCTTGCCGCGGCGCCGTGCCGCCGTCAGCGAGCGCCCGACGAGCGCCTCGCGGATCTCGCCGGGCTCGTGCGGGCGGCACACCCAGTCGTCGGTGTCGTCGACGTCGCGGATGCGGCGCCCGAGGGCGCCCGCCTCGACGGTGGCGCGGGCCTGCTCGACCTCCGGCAGCTCGGGCACGCCCGCCGTCCCTCAGGTCGCCGGCTCAGCGCACGTTCGCGCGGAGGAACTCCACCGTCCGCGACCACGCCTGCGCGGCGAGGTCGGCGTCGTAGGTGCCGAGGTGGTCCTCGTCGTTGAAGAACGCGTGGCCCGCACCCTCGTACCGGACGATCTCGACGCTGCCCTTCGCCTTCTCCTGCAGCTGAGCCTCGAGGGCGTCGACCTGCTCCGGCGGCGCGAAGCCGTCCTCGGTGCCGAAGTGGCCGAGGACGGGTGCGGTGATGCCACCGAGGTCGACCTGGTCGTAGCCGCCGACGCCGTAGAACGGCACGGCCGCGCCGACGCGGTCGCCCTGCTGCGCGGCGAGGACGAGGACGAACCCGCCGCCCATGCAGAAGCCGACGGCGCCGACGGTCTGCGAGGTCACGGCCTCGTGGGACCGGAGGAACTCGACCGCGCCGGCGAGGTCGGTCGCCGCCTTCGTCACGGGCAGGTTCTGCATGAGCTCGCCGGCCTCGTCGGAGTCGTGGGTGGTGCGGCCGCCGAAGAGGTCGGGGGCGAGCGCGACGAAGCCCTCGCGGGCGAACCGGTCGGTGACGTCCTTGATGTGCTCGGTGAGACCCCACCACTCCTGGATGACGACGAGACCCGGACCGGACCCGCTGTCGGGGACGGCGAGGTAGCCGTGGGCGGTCCCGCCGTTGGAGGCGAAGCTGACGTTCTGGTGCGGGTTCTCGGCGCCCGCCGCGGTCTCGGTCACGGGCCGACGGTAGATCGAGGCGCGCGCCACGGCACGGCGGGGGAGGCTGGACGCCGTGGACGGCACCACGCGCGCACCGGACGCCGGCACGGTCGCGTACGGCACCCGGCAGGGCACCGGTCTGCTGGCCGCGGTGATCCTCGGTTCGACGATCGCGTTCCTCGACTCGACCGTCGTCAACGTCGCGCTGCCGCGCATCGGGTCCGACCTCGACGCGAGCTTCGCCCAGCTGCAGTGGGTCGTGACCGGCTACACGCTCACGCTCGCGGCGTTCATCCTCGTCGGTGGCTCCCTCGGGGACCACCTCGGCCGGCGCCGGGTCTACGTGTGGGGCATCGCGGGCTTCGCCGTGACGTCGCTGCTGTGCGCCCTCGCACCGACCGCGAACCTGCTCGTCGCCGCGCGCGTGCTCCAGGGGATCGCCGGCGCGCTGCTGACCCCGGGGTCGCTCGCGGTCATCCAGGCGAGCTTCCGTCCCGCCGACCGCGGCCGGGCGATCGGCACGTGGGCGGGCATCGGTGCGGCAGCGCCCGCGCTCGGACCGGCGCTGGGCGGCTGGCTGGCGGAGCTCGACTGGCGGCTCGTGTTCCTCGTCAACCTCCCGATCGCGGTCGTCGCGCTCGTCCTCACCGCGCGCTACGTGCCGGAGAGCCGGGACCCGGACTCCGCGCCCCACCTCGACTGGACGGGCGCTGTCCTCGCGGTCGTCGCGCTCGCGGCGCTGACGGTCGCGCTCACGGGCGCCGGGCGCGGCGAGGGCAGCGAGCTCCTCGCCTCGGCCGCCCCCGTCGCCGGGGTCGTCGCGGTGGTCGCCGGCGTCGCGTTCGTGTGGTGGCTGCGGCGGGCGAGCGCGCCGATGGTCCCGCCGTCGCTGTTCGCGAACCGCACGTTCACGGTGACGAACGTCCTGACCCTCGCGGTGTACGCGGCGCTCGGGGCGATGTTCTTCTTCCTCGTCATCCAGCTGCAGACCTCGCTCGGCTACCGCCCGCTCGTCGCGGGCCTCGCGGGTCTGCCCTCGACGCTCCTGATGGTGTTCCTGTCGGAACGGGCCGGCGCACTCACCGACCGGGTGGGGCCCCGGCTGCCGCTGGTCGCCGGCCCGCTCGTGGGCGCGGTCGGGGTCGCGTGGCTCGCGTTCGTCTCCGAGGGCGACTCGTACTGGACGGCGGTGCTGCCGGGCGTGCTGCTGTTCGGCCTGGGTCTCGTCCTCATCGTCGCGCCGCTCACGACGACGGAGCTCGCCGCCGCGCCCGACCGGTACACGGGCACCGCCAGCGGGGTGAACAACGCCGTGAGCCGGGCAGGTGGGCTGCTCGCGGTGGCGGCGCTGCCGGGCCTCGTGGGCCTCGGGCAGCAGGACTACGCCGACCCGGAGGCCCTCACCGACGGGTACCGGGCCGCCATGCTGATCTGCGCGGGGCTCCTCGTGGCCGGTGGGCTGAGCGGCCTGCTCGTGCCCGGCCGGCTGCGCGACTGCCGCCCCGACGCGAAGGAGGTCGAGGTCCCGTGAGCGGTTCCGTCGGGATCATGCTGCCCCGGGAGGTGGCGCCGGCCGACGTGGCGCGGGTCGCGCGCGCCTGCGAGGCGGCCGGCTTCGGCGAGATCTGGGTCGTCGAGGACTGCTTCTTCACCGGTGGGCCCACGACGGCGGCGATCGCGCTCGCCTCGACCGAGCGTGTCGTCGTGGGCATCGGGATCCTGCCAGCGGTGGTCCGCAACGCCGCGTTCACGGCGATGGAGCTCGCGACGCTCGCAGGCGCCTTCCCGGGCCGGGTGCACGCGGGCCTCGGCCACGGGGTCGCCTCGTGGATGGCGCAGGTCGGTGCCGCGCCGGCCTCGTGGCTGGGTGCGCTGCGGGAGACGACCGACGCGGTGCGGGAGCTGCTCGCCGGCTGCGAGGTCCGCACCGAGGGCCGCTACGTCGCCCTCGACGCGGTCCGGCTCGACCACCCGCCCGAGGTCGTCCCGCCGCTGAGCCTCGGGGTCCGTGGGCCACGGTCGGTCGCCCTCGCCGGGGAGGCGGCGGACGGTCTCGTCCTCGCCGAGCCGACGCCCGTCGCGTACGTCGCGTCGGCCCGTCGCCGGCTCGACGAGGCGGCGACCGGCTCGACCCGGCCGGGGGCACGGCTGCTCACCACGTACTCGTGGGCGCTCGCCGGCGCCCACGTCGGCGACGGCGACCGTGACGAGGTGCTGCGCGGTCGGGTCCTCGACGCGCTCCGCCACGGCGGCACCGAGGCGCACGTGGCGGACCTGCCGGGCGACGTGCGCGCGCACCTCGACGACGTCCGGTCGGGCCGTGCCGCCCTCGCCGACGACGTCCTCGACCTGCTGGTCCTGCGCGGCGACGGCGTCGCGCCCGGCATCGCGGCGCAGCACGCGGCCGGGGCCGACACCGTCGTCCTCGTCTCCCCGCGACCGGCGGACGGCGTCGACACGCTCCTCGCGGACGTCGTGGCGCTGGCGGAGGCCGCCGGCCTGCAATAGCTGCGCCTGTCGACCAGCCCCCGCTGAAACAGGCGCGCGACCACGGGCGAGACGGCGGCCGGCGCGAGTCCGAGCCGGTGCGCGACCACGCCGAGCGGGAGCTCGGTGTCGTGCCACGACGTCGCGAGCACCGCGAGCTGCGGGTACGTGAGACCCGTGGCGCGGGCGGCGACGCGCGTGGCGGTCGCCGCGACCCGTGGCGTCAGCTGGAGCTGCTGCACGAGGTGCAGGGTCGCCGGCAGCCGCATGAGGTCGTCCACTCCGCGACCGTAGGGCGGAACGGCAGGCCGCCGCGGGCGTCGTCCACAGCCTCCCGCGCCCTGGTGCGGACCGAGTGGCCGGGCCAGGATCGACGCATGGCAGACCACCCGCGCGCCGGACAGCCCGCCCAGCCCGAGGACCTCGTCGACGTCGCCCACCTCGTGACGAGCTACTACGCACTGACCCCCGACCTCGACGACCCCGGGCAGGCCGTCGCGTTCGGCACGTCGGGGCACCGTGGCAGCAGCCTGCAGACCGCGTTCACCGAGCAGCACATCGTCGCGACCACGCAGGCGATCGTGGAGTACCGGCGGGAGCAGGGCATCGAGGGTCCGGTCTACCTCGGACGGGACACGCACGCCCTCAGCGAGCCCGCGTGGGTGAGCGCGCTGGAGGTGCTCGCCGCCGCCGAGGTCCCGGTGCTCGTCGACGCGTCCGACCGGTACACGCCCACCCCTGCGGTCAGCCACGCGATCCTGCGCCACAACCAGGGGACGTCCGACGACGACCGCAGCCGCGCCGACGGCATCGTCGTCACCCCGTCGCACAACCCGCCCGCCGACGGCGGCTTCAAGTACAACCCGCCCCACGGCGGGCCCGCGGGCTCCGACGCCACCGGCTGGATCGCCGACCGAGCCAACGCGATCCTCCGCGAGGGCGGCGGCCGGGCCGACGCCGTCGAGCGGGTGCCGTTCGAACGGGCGCGGCGGCACGCGGAGTCCTTCGAGTTCCTCGCGCGCTACGTCGAGGACCTGCCGGCCGTCCTCGACCTCGACGCCGTCCGCGAGGCCGGTGTGAGGATCGGCGCCGACCCGCTCGGCGGGGCGGCCGTCGACTACTGGGGCGCGATCGCCGAGACGCACCGCCTCGACCTCACGGTCGTCAACCCGCTCGTGGACCCGACGTGGCGGTTCATGACCCTCGACCGCGACGGCAAGATCCGGATGGACTGCTCGAGCCCGTGGGCCATGGCGAGCCTGCGCGAGCGGATGGCGGGCTCCGACGGCGGCGAGGCGCCGTTCGACGTCGCGACCGGCAACGACGCCGACGCCGACCGGCACGGGATCGTCACCCCGGACGGCGGGCTCATGAACCCCAACCACTTCCTCGCCGTCGCCATCGAGCACCTGTTCTCGCGCCGTGACTGGGGCGACGACGTCGCCGTCGGCAAGACCCTCGTCTCGAGCTCGGTCATCGACCGGGTCGTCGCCGGGCTGGGCCGCCGGCTCCTCGAGGTGCCCGTGGGCTTCAAGTGGTTCGTGCCCGGCCTGCTCGACGGCAGCGTCGGCTTCGGCGGCGAGGAGTCCGCCGGGGCGAGCTTCCTACGCCGTGACGGCAGCGTGTGGACGACCGACAAGGACGGCATCCTCCTCGCCCTGCTCGCGAGCGAGATCACCGCGGTCACCGGTAGCAGCCCCTCCCAGCTGTACGCCGACATCGAGCGCCGACACGGCGCCCCCGTGTACGCCCGCGTCGACGCCCCCGCCGACCGGGACGAGAAGGCGAAGCTGTCGCGGCTCAGCGCCGACGACGTCAGCGCCACCGAGCTCGCGGGCGACCCCGTCACCGCCGTCCTCACCGAGGCCCCGGGCAACGGCGCCGCGCTCGGCGGCCTCAAGGTGACGACCGAGCAGGCGTGGTTCGCGGCGCGTCCGTCCGGCACCGAGGACGTCTACAAGATCTACGCCGAGTCGTTCCGGGGCGAGGACCACCTGCGCGAGGTGCAGGACGCCGCACGCGAGGTGGTGGCCGCCGCGCTCGGGTGAGCGCGGCGGCGCCGCTCACCAGATCCGGACGCGCTGCTCCGGGTCGAGCCACAGCCCGTCGCCGGCCTGCGTGCCGAACGCCTCGTGGAACGCGTCGACGTTGCGGACGACGTTGGCGCGGAACTCCGGCGGCGAGTGCGGGTCGACCGTGATCCGGCGACGCACCTCCTCCGGGCGCGTGACCTGCGCCCAGATCCGGCCGAAGCCGAGGAAGAAGCGCTGCTCGGGGGTCAGGCCGTCGACGACCTGCGGCTCGTGGTCGCGCAGCGAGATCCGGTACGCGTGCAGCGCGACCTCCGCGCCGCCGAGGTCGCCGATGTTCTCCCCGAGTGTGAAGGCGCCGTTGACGTGCGTGTCCGGTGCCTCCGCGGGCGCGAACGCCTCGTACTGGTCGACGAGCGCGCGGGTGCGCTCCTCGAAGCGGGCGCGGTCGTCCTCGCCCCACCAGTCGAGCAGCGCGCCGGTGCCGTCGTAGCGGGAGCCCTGGTCGTCGAAGCCGTGCCCGATCTCGTGGCCGATGACCGCCCCGATGCCGCCGTAGTTGTACGCGTCGTCGGCCTCGAGGTCGAAGAACGGCGGCTGGAGGATCGCCGCGGGGAAGACGATCTCGTTGAGCGCCGGGTTGTAGTACGCGTTGACGGTCTGCGGCGTCATGAGCCACTCGTCGCGGTCGATGGGGCCGCCGAGCTTCGCGAGCTCGCGGTCGGTCTCGGCCGCGGTCGCCCGGCGGACGTTGCCGAGCAGGTCGCCGGGCTCGATGTCGACCGCGGAGTAGTCGCGCCAGCGGACCGGGTAGCCGATCTTCGGCGTGAAGCTCGCGAGCTTCTCCTGGGCGCGGGCCCGGGTCTCCGGCGACATCCAGTCGAGGCCGTCGATGCGCTCGCGGTAGGCGGCGATGAGGTTGTCGACGAGCTCCGCCATGCGGGCGTGCGCGGCCGGCGGGTAGTGCCGCTCGACGTAGAGCTCGCCGACGGCCTCCCCGAGGACGCCCTCGACGAGGGAGACGCCCCGCTTCCACCGCTCGCGGATCTGCGGGACACCGGACAGCGTCGTGCCGTAGAACGCGAAGTTCTCCCCGACGACCTCGTCGGTGAGGTAGCCGGCGAGGGACGTCACGACCCGCCAGCGCAGCCACGTCTTCCACTCCTCGAGCGGGATGTCGCGGAGGGCCGTCGCGAGGCCCTCGAGCGCGTCCGGCTCACCGACGACGACCTCGCCGCGGCCGCTCTCGGGCACGCCGACGCCGTCGGCCCACGCCCGCCAGCCGGGCAGGACGGCGTCGAGCTGCTCGCCGGTGAGGAGGTTGTACGTCTTGACCGCGTCGCGGGTGGCGACGGTGTCCCAGTGGTGGGACGCGAGCCGCGTCTCGACCGCGAGCACCGTCCGGGCCGCGGCCTGCGCGGCCTCGTCGTCGGCGCCGCCGTCGACGACGCGCGTCATGGCGAGCATGCGCGCGACGTGGCCGGGAAAGGCGTCGCGGACCGCTGCGTGCTGCTCCTCCCGGTAGTACGACTCGTCAGGGAGGCTGATGCCGCCCTGCGACAGGTGGAGGAGGTACCGGGTGGGGTCGCCCTTGTCGACCCACACGTAGGAGCCGAACGCGCCGCCGATGCCCTCGCGCTCGAGCTCACCGAGCAGCCGGAGGAAGCCGTCGACGTCGCCGACGCCGTCGACCCGGTCGAGGACCGGGCCCAGCGGCTGCGTCCCCACGGCCTCGACGCGGTCGGTGTCCATGAAGCTCGCGTAGAGGTCGCCGACCTTCTGGGCGTTCGAGCCGTGCTCGGCCCCCGACGCCGCCGCCTCCTCGATGATCGTGCGGACGGCCTTCTCGGCCTCCTCGCGCAGGACGTAGAAGCTGCCGTGGGCCGCGCGGTCGTCCGGGATGGTGGCCTCGGCGAGCCAGCGCCCGTTGGCGTGGCGGAACAGGTCGTCCTGCGGGCGCACGGTGTCGTCGACGTGCGCGAGGGGGCCGGCGCCGAGCTCGCTGCGGTCGGTGGTGTCCGTCGTCACGCGGCCATGGTGCCCCATACCGGGACGGACCCCGTGGCGGCCCCGAGTCGTCAGGCGCCGAGCCCTCCCTCGCGCGCGCGGACGATCAGCGCCGAGCGGTCCCTGACCCCGAGCTTCGCCGTGATCGCCGCGACGGTGTTGCGGACGGTCTTGTCGGCGAGCACGAGCCGCCGGGCGACCGAGGCGTTGTCGAGTCCGCGGGCGACGAGGTCGAGCACCTCCCGCTCCCTCGCCGTCAGCTCGGGGAAGGGCACGGGCCCGCCGACGGCGGCGGTACGGGCGCCCGAGAGGTACGCGAGCGTCCGGGCGGCGACCTCGGGTCCGAGGATGACCTCCCCGTTGGCGACGGCCCGCACGGCCCGCTCGACCTCCGTCGGGCTCGCGCTCTTCAGCAGGTAGCCGCGGGCGCCGGCACGGATGGCCGCGACGAGGTTGTCGTCGTCCTCGTGCATCGTGACGACGAGGACGGCGACCTCCGGGCGCCGCCGCACGAGCTCGCGGGTCACCTCGATGCCGGTGCCGTCGCCGAGGTCGACGTCCATGAGGACGACGTCGAGGTCGGGTGTCGTCCCGGCGTCGAGCACCCCGGCGGCCTCCGTCGCGGACGCCGCCTGACCCGCGACCGTGATGCCGTCGAGGCTGCCGAGCAGGCTCACCATGCCGAGCCGGAAGACCGGGTGGTCGTCGACGACGACGACGTGCACCACCCGGCCGGCCGCGTCCCTCCCGATCACGCCCGCCACGGCAGCACCGCCTCCACGCGCGTCCCGCCGCCCGGGCGGGCGAGCAGCGCCAGGCTGCCCCCGACCTCCTCCGCGCGCTCCCGCATCGAGGACGTCCCGACACCGGGCAGGCTCCCCTCCGCCACCCCGGTGCCGTCGTCGTCGACGTGGACGCGCAGGTGCTCGCCCTCCCGCCGCAGCCGGACCGTGCAGCGCGAGGCGCCGCTGTGCCGGGCGACGTTCGTCACCGCCTCGACGACGATGCCGTACGCGGTGACGGCGAGCGCGCCGCGGAGCGCGGACGTCGCGTCGTCGAGATCGAGGTCGACGTCGAGGCCGCCGGTCGCGTGCCGGGCCGCGAGCTCGCCGAGCGCCGGGACGAGGCCGAGCTCGTCGAGCGCCGGCGGGAGGAGGTCGCGCGAGAGGGTGCGGACGTCCTCGACGCGCTGGTCGAGCTCGCCCTGGAGCGCCCCGAGCAGGTCGGCGGCCGCGGCCGGGTCGTCGCGCACGACGTTGCGGGCTGCCCCGATGCCGAGCCGGATCCCGGCGAGCGACGGACCGAGGCCGTCGTGGAGCTCCCGGCGCAGGCGCCGTCGCTCGGTGAGGCGTGCCTCGGTGACCTTCTCCCGCGCGTTCTCGAGCTCGCGCGCCGCGACGGTGAGCGCCGCACCGGCGGCGACGAGCCCCGCCAGCTCGTCGAGCACCGCGCGGGCGCGGCCGTCGAGGCGCTCCCCGGCCGGCGGGGTGACGACGAGCCGGCCGACCGGGGCACCCCGGTGCTCGAGCGGGACGCCGACCGAGTGGGGCGTCAGCTCACCCCGGCGGACCACCTCGCGTCCGTCGACGACGAGCGTGACGGCGTCGAGGCGGAGGGCGGCGACGACCCCGTCGACGAGGGACTCGAGGAGGTCCTCGGTGGACGCGGCGGCGGCCAGCCGCGACCCGAGCCGCCGGACGGCCAGCGCGGGGTCGGCGGCGTCGCCGTGGACGAGCCGGTCGACGCGACGCTGCAGCCACAGCCGGGACGGCTGGACCGCCGCGACGACGACACCGGCGGCGACGACCGGCGCGAGGCCGGCGTCGGGCAGCAGCGCCGCGACGAGCGCGGCGACGAGGACGTACGCGACGACGAGCACCGCGGTGAGCGCGCCGGCGAGGACCGCGCGGGACAGGGCGAGGTCGAGGCCCCACAGGCGGCGTCGGAGGACGACGACCATGACCGCGCCGGGGAACAGCACCTGGCTCGCGAGGTGGAGCGAGGGGACGACGGCGAGCGGGACCACGGTGAGGAGGAAGGGCAGGGCGATGGGCACGAACGAGAGGGCGACGGCCGCGGTGCCGAGGGCGAGCCACACGTAGGGCGCGCGCTGCCCGGGCGGCAGGGCACGGCGCCGGCGGAGGCAGCCCGCGGCCGCGAGGAGACCGACGACCACCGCGGCGAGGGTGAGGACGGACTGGACGACGAGGAGCGTCGGTGTCTCGGGCAGGAGCCGGGCGGTGAAGAGGGCGACGGTGAGCGCGGCCCCGACCGCCAGCCCGGCGCGTCCGGCCCGGTCCCCGGGCAGGGCACCCTCCTCGCGGACGAGCCACGGCAGGACGAGGAACATGCCGTACGTGCCGGGCAGCCACGCCGTGCCGGAGAGCCGCTGGAGGACGGCGTCGCCCGGCAGGCCGCCGACGACCGAGGCCAGCTGCGCGTAGCCGTACCCGAGGGCGGCGAGCGCGCCCCCGACGGCGGCGAGTCCCATCAGTACGGCGACGACGTGGACCCGCCGCCACAGGACGGTCGCCGCGACCGCGCCGAACACGAGGGCGACGGCGAGGTCGACGACGTAGAACAGGAGGTCCTGCTCGAGCGGCGGCCGGCCGCCGAGCAGGAGGAGGAGGGAGAGCAGTCCGACGCCCCAGGCGACGGCGACGGTCGCACCCGCGGCCCACGGCGCGCCGCCGCGCCGCCCCTCGGTGAGGGACGGCGCGGTGGTGGTGACGCCGGTGCCGGGCGTCGCTGATGTCGCGGCTGTCATGGCGAGCGCAGCGTACGGACGGCGTGGTGGTCGTGGTGCGGGAACGCGCTCACGCCCGCCGGTCGCCGAGGGCGAGGCCGAGCATCGTGACGAGCAGCCAGACCGGGCCGGTCATGCCGGCCATGTACTGCAGGGGGCTGATGCCGAGCAGCAGCGTGAGCCCGCCGAGCACGAGGCCGACGACCCCGAGCCAGCGGGGGACGGCCCGGTGGCGCAGCGCGGCGACGGCGACGGCGACACCGCTGATGCCCGCGCCGACCCACAGCCACGGGATGGTCCCGACCCAGTGGCCGAAGACGACCGCGGCCTCCGGCACGAGGACCTCCGGCTCACCGACCGCGAAGAGGAACTCGGTGTCGAGCCCCGAACCCATGAGGGCGGCGACCGCCACGAGAACGAGGCCGATCGCGGCGACCGGACCGGTGAGGCTGTCCGCGGGCGTCGTGGCCCGCAGCCGCCGGTGCAGTCCCGCGGCGACGACGGGGAGCAGGGCGACGGTCGCCATGGTGGTGAGGTGGAAGGCGATGAGCTGGGGGACCTGGCCGGCCATGACGTCGACGATCGCGGGGGCGTCACCCTGCACCGTGGCGTCGTAGACGGCGGTGGACATGGAGCTGGTGACGATCGTGCCGATGCCGGCCACGCCGGCGGCGACACCGGCCCACGCCCACCCGCGGGGACGGTGGGCGCTGTCGGCGCGCTCGGACGTCGCACCCGCGGCGCGGCCGGGGGCGGGGACGACGGGGTGTGCGGTGGTGCTCATGGGTCTCGGGTCTCCTCGTGAGAGTCGGTGCGGACCGGGTGGTCCGCGTCGAGGAGGACTCTGCGGCGCCCGGTGTCCCGGGTCCCAGGGGCACGGCGCCCGACCTGCCGGGCGGTCTCGCCCGGGCGCTCACTGCAGCGGCACCGGCGACTGCGCCCACGGCGGGCCCGGGTCCGTGCGGACCTCGACGACCCACTTCACCCACGCGAACCCCCGCTGGTCGGGCACGACGAGCCGGACCGGACCGCCGAGCGCGACGTCGAGCGGGGCATCGGCCATGTCGGTCGCGAGCAGCAGGTCGTCGAGGCGGTCGAGGGGGAACCGGCGGGTGTACCCGGTGCTCGAGCGCACGACGACAGCCCGGTCGTCGGGGCCCGGTCGCAGCAGTGCCGCGAGCGGCACCCCCGTCCACGGCTGCTCGCTCGCCCACCCGGACGTGCAGTCGATGACGACGGTGCGGCGGACCCGGTCGGACGAGTCCGCCAGTGCCGTCACCGCGACGTCCCGCGAGCCGTCGGCGTCGTCGACACGGACCTGCCACGTCGCCGGGTCCGCGTCGGCCCTGTCAGGCGTGCTGTCGAGGAGCCAGATCGTCGGGCGGGGCCGGGCGAGCAGGTACGACCCCGTCGGTCGACGGGCCGCTCCCGGCAGGGCGAGGGCGTGCGTCGCGGCGCTCGTCGCGAGCCACAGCGCGCCGGCGCCGATGGCGAGCCCCGCGGCGCGCAGCGCGAGGCGACGGTCGAGGTCGGTCCGGCGCAGCCGCTGCCGCCGGGCGAGGGCGTGCCAGGCGAGCAGCGCGGCGACGGCGAAGCCGCTCGCGACGTGCCACCACATCGTGAGCTGCCCTCCCGCCCGGGTCGCGAGGCCCGTCGCGTGGAGGACGCCCGTCGCGAGGGCGACGACGACGAGCGCGACGAGCAGCAGCGACAGCCACCGGCTCGGCCGCCGCCGGCGCAGCCCGGTGCGGACGACCCGCTGCTTCCACGGCACGAGCAGCAGGAGGAGCAGCCCGACCGCGCCGTGGGTCGCGACGACCCAGCGGTTGTCGTCCGTCGTGACGAACCACGTGGCGAGGCCGGTCAGCAGCGCGAGGACCGTCGCGGCGAGCAGGAGGAGGTTGCTGACCCGCGGCGGCAGGCGCGAGCGCCTACCGGGGCGCGCGGTCAGGAGCCCTGCGGGTGGTCCTCGTGGACGACCTCCGCGTCCGGCCCCGGGAAGACGAGGCTCTCGTGCCCGTCGTCGGACCACCGCACGAGGTACGGCGGAGCACCGTCCTCGCCGCGCGCCTCGAGGATCTCCGCGTCCCGCCCGGGCGCGCCCTCCCGGTTGCTGTGGACCACCAGCCGTTCCCCGGCCTTCGCGTGCATCGCAGCACCTCCTGCACCGTCACCCTCGACCCACTCCATGGTCGTCCCGCGGCACGGGCCCCGCAAGGGTCAGGCGCGGCGGCGCCGGGAGTCGATGACGCCGGTGTCGAAGCCGGCGAGGTGGAGGCCGCCGTGGAAGCGGGCGTGCTCGATCTTGAGGCAGCGGTCCATGACGACCTGGAGGCCGGCCGCCTCGGCGCGGCGCGCGACGTCCTCGTGCCACAGCCCGAGCTGCAGCCAGAACGTCCGCACCCCCTCGCCGAGCGCGAGGGTCTCGTCGAGCACTCCGGGCAGGTCCTCGTGGCGGCGGAACACGTCGACGAGGTCGGGCACCCCCGGGAGCGCGTCCAGCGACGGGTACACAGGGCGACCGAGCACCTCGCCGATGTTCGGGTTGACGAACCACACCTCGTAGGGCGAGGTCGACAGCAGGTACGTCGCGACGAAGTACGACGCGCGCGACGGCTTGTCGGACATGCCGACGACGGCGACCGTCCGCGTGCGCCGCAGGATCGCCTGCCGCTCCAGCGCCCCGGGACCGCGCCACGTCCGCTCCTCACGGGTCGGGGCGCTCATGCCGCACCCGCCGTCGACACGGCCGCGTCGAGCGCCTGGTCGAGGTCCCACAGGACGTCGTCGACGTCCTCCAGGCCGACGCTGATCCGGACGAGGTCCGGCGACACCCCGCCCGCGGCCAGCTGCGCCTCGTTGAGCTGCTGGTGCGTCGTCGAGGCCGGGTGGAGCACGAGCGTGCGGGCGTCGCCGATGTTCGCGAGGTGGCTGCACAGCCGCACCGACTCGATGAACCGCTCCCCCGCCTCGCGGCCACCCTCGACCCCGAAGCTGAAGACGGCGCCCGGGCCCTCCGGGGTGTACCGGAGCGCACGTTCGTGGTCGGGGTGGGACGGCAGCCCGGCGTAGCGGACCCACGCGACGCGCGGGTCGGCGTCGAGCCACTCCGCGACCCGGCGGGCGTTCGCGACGTGCTCCCGCATCCGCTGCGGCAGCGTCTCCACGCCTTGGAGGAGGAGGAACGCCGAGTGCGGGCTCAGCGTCGCGCCGATGTCGCGCAGCTGCTCGCTCCGCAGCTTCGTGAGGAAGCCGTACTCGGCGAAGTTGCCCCACCACCTCAGGTCGCCGTAGCTGGGCACGGGCTCGGTCATGGACGGGAACTTCCCGTTGTCCCACGGGAAGCGCCCGGAGTCGACGACGACCCCGCCGAGGGTCGTGCCGTGACCGCCGATGAACTTCGTCGTCGAGTGGAGCACGAGGTCCGCCCCGTGCTCGATCGGCCGGCACAGGTACGGGGTGACGGTCGTCGCGTCGACGACGAGCGGCACCCCGTGGGCGTGGGCGACGTCGGCGAGGCCCGCGATGTCGGCGACCTCGCCGCCGGGGTTGGAGACGACCTCCGCGAAGACGAAACGCGTCCGGTCGGTGAGCGCGGCGGCGAAGTCGGCGGGGTCGCCGCCGCGCACGAAGGTCGTGTCGACGCCGAAGCGGCGCAGCGTGACGTCGAGCTGCGTGATGGTCCCGCCGTACAGCGACGCGCCCGCGACGACGTGGTCGCCCGCACCGGCGAGCGCCGCGAACGTGACGAACTCGGCGGCCTGGCCGGACGACGTCGCGACGGCCCCGAGGCCGCCCTCGAGCGAGGCGAGCCGCTCCTCCAGGGCCGACACCGTCGGGTTGCCGATGCGGGTGTAGATGAGCCCGTACTTCTGGAGGGCGAAGAGGTTCGCGGCGTCCGCGGTGTCCTCGAAGACGAAGCTCGTCGACTGGTAGATCGGCACCGCCCGGGCACCGGTCGTGGGGTCCGGCGCGCCGCCGGCGTGCAGGGCACGGGTGCGGAACCCGAACTGCCGCTCGCTCATGCGGCCCAGGGTGCCACCGCGCGGTCGCGTGACGGCGGGTGGTCCCAGCCCTAGTGTCCGCGGCATGGCCCTGCACGTGAACTCCGTGACCGTCGACTCCCTCGACCCGGCCGCGCAGGCACGCTTCTGGGTGGAGGCGCTCGGCTGGCACCTCGTCCACTCCGCCGACGACGGCAGCGCGGCCGTCATCGCGCCCGCGGCCACACGTGCGGAGGGCGGCAAGGCGTTCCCCGTCATGTTCTGGCGCGTGCAGGAGGCGAAGACGGCCGGCAAGAACCGCTGGCACTTCGACCTCGCCCCCGACGACCAGGCCGCCGAGGTCGCGCGCCTGGAGGCGCTCGGGGCGCGCCGCGCCGACATCGGGCAGGGCGGCGACGAGCACGTCACGTGGGTGGTCATGGCCGACCCGGAGGGCAACGAGTTCTGCGTGCTGGCGAGCCTGCCCTCCTCCTGAGGCGGCGGACGCGCACGACCTCGGGCGCGTGACCCTAGTGGTTGCCGACCGACCGGTAAAGCCTTGTTCTCGTTGATCACGCGGCCCTAGGTTTCGCGGATCCTCCCAGCGAAAGGCGACCGCATGTCGTTCGTACCCGCGCTGTCCTCCCGACGGGCGCGTGCCGTCGTCGGGCTGACGGGCGCCCTCGTCGTCACCGGGGCCCTGGTGACCGTCCCGTCGGCCGTGGCCGACCCGACCAACGTCCTGTCCGTCGGCGCCGCGCAGTCCCGCGACTGCGCCGCCGGACCCGCCCGCGGCGCGGGCGTCGACTCCTACACCGTGACCGCCCCGACGAGCGGCCTCGTCGAGGCCGGCATCGCGGGCAGCGGCGACTGGGACCTCGCGGTCCTCGACGCGGCCGGCGACGTCGTCGCCGCCAGCGCCGGCTTCGGCGGTCGGGAGAAGGCGACCGGCTTCGTCGACGCCGGCACCGAGCTCACGGTCCAGGGCTGCCTGCTGTCCGGGCGCCCCGGCGAGGTGACCGTCGACCTCACGTTCCTCGAGATCCTCGGCGAGCCGGAGACCTCGCAGCTCGTCACCGTCGAGACCCCGGACCGGAAGGCCAAGGAGCGCCTGCAGGCCCTCGACCTCGACCTCACCGAGCACGGCACGCCCACGAGCATCGACGTCGTCCTCCACGGCGAGGCCGACGCCGAGGCGCTCGAGGAGGCCGGCTTCGACTACGACGTCGAGATCGCCGACCTCGGGGCGCAGTCCGCAGCCGACCGCCGCGCCGACGCGCAGTTCGCCGCCGCCAACGAGACGACGGGCCTGCCGAGCGGGCGCACCGAGTACCGGCGCCTCGCGGACTACGAGGCCGAGCTCAAGCAGCTCGTCGCCGCCAACCCCGGCCTGGTCCGCCCGATCACGCTCGAGGAGCTCACGGTCGAGGGCCGCGAGGTCCACGGCATCGAGATCACGACCGACGTCGACCGGGTCCACGACGGCAAGCCCGTCTTCCTCCACATGGGACTGCACCACGCCCGTGAGTGGCCCTCGGGCGAGCACGCCATGGAGTGGGCGTACGAGCTGCTCGACGGCTACGGCAGCGACGCCGAGATCACCGACCTCGTCGAGGAGACGCGCACGATCATCGTCCCGGTCGTGAACCCGGACGGCTTCACGATCTCCCGCGAGGCGACGACGACCGACACCTTCGGCACGTTCTCCTACGACAACAAGCGCAAGAACTGCGCGATCAGCGCCGTCACGCCGGCGCAGTTCCGCACGGGCACGTGCGCGGCGAACAACGCCGGCCGCTACCGCGGCACGGACCTCAACCGCAACTACGGCGGCCTGTGGGGCGGGCCGGGTGCGAGCACGAGCTGGTCGAGCGACACCTACCGCGGTGACGAACCGTTCTCCGAGCCGGAGAGCCGCAACATCCAGGCGCTCGTGGCCAGCCGCTCGGTGACGACGCTCATCACCAACCACACGTACAGCAACCTGTGGCTGCGCCCGCCCGGCGTCGCCGCGACGGGTGCCCCGCTCGAGGAGCCGCTGTACAAGGCGCTCGGCGCGAAGGCGACCGCCCACAACGGCTACGCCAACATCCCGTCGTACGAGCTGTACGACACGACGGGCGGCACGGAGGACTGGGCGTTCTGGACGGCCGGCTCGATGGGCTTCACCCCGGAGATCGGCGACGAGAACTTCCACCCGGCCTTCGAGCGGGCGGTCGTCGCCGAGTACCTCGGTCTCGAGCCCGCGGCCGGTGCGGGCCTGGGCGGCAACCGCGCGGCCTACCTGGAGATCCAGCGGGCGACCGCCGACCCGGCGTACCACTCGCGCATCGTCGGCACGGCGC
This sequence comes from Aquipuribacter nitratireducens, assembly GCF_037860835.1. NCBI lineage: Bacteria > Bacillati > Actinomycetota > Actinomycetes > Micrococcales > Intrasporangiaceae > Aquipuribacter > Aquipuribacter nitratireducens. Next base: position 79,153 of record NZ_JBBEOG010000007.1, read on the forward strand.
CCGCGGGCTGGAGCATCGAGGTGAGCAAGCAGTTCCTCACCTCGACCTCCCCGGTCGTCGGCCGCGGCGGCGAGGTCATCCAGTTCGAGGACTCGCTGTCGAGCCGCTACGACTCCACGGGCGGGCGCTTCGACTTCGCCGTCAACCCCTCGACGCGTCCCATCGTCGCCGGGCGTGACGGTCGGGAGCCGACCGCCCCGCCGCAGCCGCCCGCGACACTGGCGAACCCCGCGGGCACGCCCGGGGAGAACCGGGCGCTGTCGCTGTCCGGGCCGTACGAGACGACGACGTTCACCATCGAGGAGGGCTACGACAACGCCTTCGCCGACCTGCGGTTCACGTGGGGCAGCGCCGCCGTGGCGGACTGGGACTTCTACGTGTTCGACGCCGACGGCGACGTCGTCGGCAGCGCGGCGACGGGCGCCCAGCCCGAGGTCGTCACGCTGCGGGACCCCGTCCCCGGCGACTACACCGTCGTGGTCTTCAACTACGCCGGCGGCGTCAACGACGACTGGTCGGGCAGCGTCTCGTACCGCAACCCGACGCCGCGCGTCGTCAACGAGCCGGAGGCGTGGACCCTCACGTGCACCGACCAGCGCGGTGAGGTGAAGGCGGTCCGCGACGTCGTCGTCGCACGCGGCGAGACCGTCGACGTCGCGAACGTCTGCGCAGCGCAGAGCCGGGCGTCGAAGGCGGCCTCCCGGGGCTGACCCGTCGCACCGCACGACCCAGGGGCCCGTCCGGCAGCAGCCGGGCGGGCCCCGTGCCGTGCCGGTCTCAGCTGCACGTGCGGTCGATGAGGTCCTGGAGCGGCGCGCGCTCCGGCACCGGCACCGGTACCTCCACCAGCACCGGCTCGGCGCCGCCCACCGCGACCCGCACCGGGAGCAGGTAGCCCTTCTTGTCCTCGGCGACGGCGTGGGCGTCGCAGCGGGTGACGGTGAGCACGACGTCGAGCGCCACCGGCTCCGCTCCCCCCGCGGGCAGGGTGGCGGTGCTGCGCCCGGCGACGGTGAACAGCGTCGTCGCGCCCTCCACCCACACGGTGAGGTCGGGCGCCGCCGGGAGCGGGGTGACGTCGAGCGTGCCGCGCAGCGCCGGCTCGCCGCCGACGGGCCCCGCGTCGGTCCAGCCGGGCGTGACGGTGAGCGCGACGACGTCCGTCACGGCGAGGACGGCGCAGCGCTCGTCCCGGACCGTCGCGAGGACGTCGGCGCCCGGCGCCTGCTGCTCGGTCTCGACGGTCACGACGTCGCTGCCGCCGGTGCCGTCGCCGAGGGTGAGGTGCGCGACGGCGGGGGCCGGGTCGGCGGGGCCGTCGCACGCCGGCTCGGCGAGGGGGACGGTGAGGTCGGCGCTCAGACCCGGCCCGATCGTCGAGTCCTTGTCCGCCTCGAGCGGGTCGGCGAACGTGTCCGACTCCAGCCGCACGTGCGTGACGTGAGCCGGGGCCTCGCCGAGGTTCGTCACCTTCACCTGCACGACGTCGCGCTGCGCGTCGCGGCGGTACTGGACGACCTCCGCGGCGAGCGAGGGCACCACCGAGGAGGCCGAGGACGGCTCGGCGGAGCCCGTCACCACCGCGACCCCCTCGTCGACAGCGCACGCCGGGAGCAGCAGGGACGCGACGGCGACCGTCGCGCCCACGGCCCGCGCTCGCCCCATGCGCGGATGGTAGGTCGGCCCCCCTCACCGCCACGAGGGCCGCGGCGGCGGAGGCGGCCCGGGCGCGTCGTCGTCGAGGAGCTCCCCGCCCCCGAGCCGGTCCCGGGTCGCGGCCTCGTCGAGGAGCCGGACGGGCGCGGCCGCGTCACCGTGCAGCGCCCGCGCCCAGCGGTCGCGGACGGTGTCCGGCAGCGGCACGGCGGAGGCGACGAGCAGGACGTTGCCGGTGCGGCGGCCGCGCAGCACCGACGGCTCGACGACCGCGACGACGTGGGGCAGCAGGCTGCGCACGGTCGCGACCTCCGCGCGCGCGGTCGTGAGCGCCCCGACGTCCATGAGGTTGTGCACGACGACCCCGTCCGGGGACAGCACGCGCGCGACCGCCTCGACCCACTGCCGAGTGCGGAGCCGGTGCGGCACCTGCGCGTCGGCGAACGCGTCACGGACGACGAGTCCGTAGCCGCCCGGGCGCAGCGCGGCGAGCCCGTCGCGACCGTCGACGGCGCGCACCTTGAGGTGCGGGCCCGAGCGGAGACCGAGCTGGTCGCGGACCACGTCGAGGAGCGGCCCGTCGGGATCCAGCACGACCTGCCGGGACCCCGGCCGCACGGCCGCGACGTAGCGGGCGAGCGTCCCGGCACCGGCGCCGACGTGGACGGAGTGGACCGGGGCGCCGCTCGGCGCGAGCGCGTCGACGAGCGCCCCGACCCAGCGGACGTACTCGAAGACGAGGACCGTCGGGTCGACGAGGTCGACGTGGGACTGGGGGACGTCGTCGACGGCGAGCAGCCAACCCGGGCCGCCGGCCGGGTCGTTGACGAGGGAGGCGGTGCCCCCGGCGACGGGCCAGCGCCCCTCGACCGGGGCGGCGGCGCCGGTGCGACGACGCGCGCTCAGGCGGGCTGCTGCCGGGCGGGCCGGCGGTCGGCGGCCACCCACGCGGCGGCCGCGGTGATCGCGGAGACGGTGGCGACGGACGGCCACGCGCCGATCTCGCGGGCGAGGACGTGGGAGCCGACGAAGGCGCCGAGGTACAGCGCCGACAGCCCGACGGCGGTGACGGGCCCGTGGCCGCGCCACCAGCGCACCGCGCACCACCCGCCGCCCGCGAGGAGCACGGCACCGCCGAGCTCGCGGACCCCCGTCGCCTCCGCGACGGCGAACCCGGCGACGAGGGAGCCGGCGGCGACGAGGGCGGTCACGTGTCGAGGGTACGTGGCGGCTGGAGAGGCGGCTGAGCGTGCACGTGTGACCGGTCGCCGCGGCGTGTCGCGGTCACCGGTGCACGCTCACCGCGCCACGACCGGCAGTCCCTCGGCCCGGTCGGTGAGGACGCCCGTCGCGACCTCGTCGGCGAGCGCCGGCCCGATCGTCCAGCCGGAGCCGCCCCAGCCGTGGTCGACGACGACGGTCCTGCCGCCGGTGCCGGCGGGGTCCAGGCGACCGACCGCGACCTCGGGGCGGACCGGACGCAGGCCCCACCACACCCCGTCGGGATCCGGCTCCCAGTCGCGCAGGTCGGGGAAGCGCGCGCGGGCGTCGGCGAGCAGGGCGGGCACCTCGGCGAGGGCGCGCTCCCGGAGCCGGGACGGCTCGTCCCAGTCGGCGGGGTCGGTCACCGGCAGGTACGTGCCGCCGACGTGGAGGTGGTCCGGTGTCGCCGGCGACCCGCCGTGGGGGACGGTGTAGCGGGGGCGCAGCGGGTCGTCGTCGTCGACGACGGCGTGGTCGCGGTGCAGCCCGGCCGGCAGCGGACCGGTGACGAGCACCCCGAGACGGCCCTCGAGCGCGGGGTCGCCGAGCGCGTGGGCGCCGAGGCCGAGGCACGCGACGGTGACGTCGGCCGCGGCCTCGTCGTGCAGGCGCAGCAGGTCGGCGGTCGAGCGGACCGGGCGGTCGAGGTCGACGCGGCGGACCCGCGGGTCCTCGGCGAGCGCGGCCGCCCATCGTGGCAGCAGGCCGCACGTGTGCCACAGGGGCCCGGCCTCGTGGAGCAGGCCGTGGGTGTGCGGCAGGCCGTACGCGGCCGGCTCGACGACGTCCCCGCTGAACGCCACGACCGGCGCACGCTGCGACACGAGCAGCGCCCGGCCGGTCCGCACGTGCCCGGTGAGGTGGGCGTGCCGCGCGGCGAGCGCGGCCCCGACCACCGGCGAGCGCGCCGCCCAGTCCGCGGCCCGCGGGTCGGGCGAGGCGTAGCGCAGGGCGAGCCCGCCCGAGCGGGACGCGGTGGCCGCGCCCTCACGCCACACGGCCCACGTGAGCGCGACCTGCCGGCCGGTGTCGGCGGCCCGGTCGAGGAGCAGCTGGGCGTGGAGCAGGCCGGCGGCACCGCCGCCCACGACGAGGACTCGCAGGGGCGGCTCCGTCATCGCTGCACCGTAGTGGGGTGACCCGCACCGGCTGGGGCTCAGGTCGGGGCCCCGCCTGCCGATACCGGGAGGTGCGACCTGGCTCCGGGGAGGGACTCGATGGGCGCTTCTCCCGTGACGCCGGCGCGGACCCGGCCACGCGGCACCGTGGCGTGCGCGGTCGTCGCGGTCCTCAGCGTGCTCGCCTTCGCGACGACGTTCCTGTTCCGTGACGCCGAGGCCGGGCAGGTCCTCCTCATCGACGTCGGCCTGTTCAACGTGCCCTACCTCGCCGCGGCCGTGGCGCTGTGGCGCACGGGCGGCGTGCCGGGCGCGGGCGGGCTGCCGTGGCGCCTCGTCGCCACCGCCCTCGTCAGCACCGTCGCCGGCAACGCGTACTACACCCTCGTCGCGGCCCACCAGGACGCGTACGTCTCCCTCGCCGACCTCGGCTACCTCGCCTTCTACCCGCTCGGCTACGTCGCCGTCATGCTCCTGCTGCGCCAGCGGGTACGGCCGTGGCGGACCATCATGTGGTTCGACGGCGTCGTCGCCGGCCTCGGCGCCGCGGCGGTCGCGTCGCTGCTCCTGGCGCCGGGTCTCGTCATGTCGGACGTGCCGCTCGGGGCCGCGCTCGTCTACCTCGCCTACCCCGTCAACGACCTGCTGCTCGTCCTGGTCGTGGTCGGCGGGCTGAGTCTCGTGCCGTTCCGGCAGCACACCGACCTGCTCGCCGTCGCGGCCGGCCTCACGACGTGGTTCGTCGCGGACGTGCTCTTCATCCGCGCGGAGGCGGGGACCAGCTACGTCGAGGGCGGGCTCGTCGACCTCGTCTACGTGGTGGCGGCGGCGCTGTTCGTCGTGCCCGCCCTGTTGGCCCGGCCCCGGCCGCCGGCTGCGGCCGCGCCCGGCGCCGGGGCGAGCATCGTGCTGCCCGTCACGATGGTGCTCGTCTCCCTCGTCCTCATCGGCATCAGCCTCCGCGAGGCGGGGACCGGGCTGTCGGGCTGGCTCGCGCTCGCGTCCGTGGCCGTCTAGCTGGGGCGCTCGGTCCTCACGATGAAGCAGCTGCGGGAGGCCGCCGACGCCAAGCGACAGGCACGCACCGACGAGCTCACGACGCTCGCGAACCGACGGGCCCTCTTCGAGGAGTGCGACCGGCTGCTCGCGACGGCGTCGCGGGAGAACCCGCTCAGCCTCCTTCTGCTCGACCTCGACCGCTTCAAGGAGGTCAACGACAGCCTCGGGCACGCGGTCGGCGACGAGCTCCTCGTGCTGGTCGCCGGCCGCATCGAGTCCGTCGCCCGACCCGGCGACGTGCTCGCGCGCCTCGGTGGCGACGAGTTCGCGCTCCTCCTGCCCGGGACCGCAGCCCCGGACGCCGTCGCCCTGGCGCACTCGGTCCGCGACCGGGTCGCCGAGCCGTACCAGCTCGGTGCGACGCGCGTGCACGTCGACGTGTCCGTCGGGGTCGCGAGCGCGCCCTGGCCGGCCCGGGACCGCAGCGAGCTCATGCGTGCCGCGGACGTCGCGATGTACGACGCCAAGCGCGCCGACACCGCCGTCCGCGAGTTCGACGCCGACGCCTCCCGACTCGGCCGCCTCGTGCTCATGGAGGACCTGCGGCGGGTCCTCGACGACGCACCCGTGACCGCAGCCGGTCCCGGCCCGGGACGGCTCGTCGTCCACCTCCAGCCCCAGGTCCCGCTGCAGCGTCGCGAGTGGACGGTCGACGGGGCACCGGCGGCACCGCCGATGGTCGGGGTCGAGGCGCTCGTCCGCTGGGAGCACCCGGTCGAGGGGACCCTCCTCCCCGCCGTCGTGCTCCCCCTCGCCGAGGCGACCGGTCTCATGGGGGCGCTCGCCGAGCGCGTCCTCGCCCTCGCGCTCGAGGCCTGCGCCACGTGGTGGCACCTCGGCGTCGACGTCCCCGTCTCCGTCAACCTCTCCGCCGCGAACGTCCAGGACCTCCTCCTGCCGGGCAAGGTCCACGAGGCGCTACGGCGGGCCGGACTGCCGTCGCACGCCCTCGTCGTCGAGCTCACCGAGGACACCCTCATGAGCGAACCCGCCCGGGTCGCGGAGGTGCTCCTCGCCCTGCAGCAGTCCGGCGTCGGGGTCTCCATCGACGACTACGGCACCGGCTACGCGAGCCTCGCCTACCTCCGCGACTTCCCCGTCGACGAGCTGAAGCTCGACCGGACCTTCGTCGCGGACGTCCTCGAGAGCCCGACGACGGCGACGATCGTCACGCACACCATCGCCCTCGCCCATGCTCTCGGCGTGCGGGTCGTCGCCGAGGGGATCGAGGACCCTGCCGTCGCGCACGAGCTGACGGGGCTCGGCTGCGAACGCGGTCAGGGGTACCTGTTCTCCCGGCCGCTGCCCACCCCGGACGTCGTCGCGTGGCTCGTCTCGTGCTCCCCGGAGCGGGCGGGAGCGGGTGTCCCCGGTCCTCGCTGACCGCTCGCGGGTTCTGCCGGGGCGCGCGCGCCGGCTGGTGGCGGTCGGCGGCGCCGGAGCCGTCGCGGGCGCGGTGTCGCACGCGGCGTTCGTCGGCGGCCTCCACGTGATCCTCGCCGCTGCGGTCCGTCGCGAGGACGAGCTCGTCGTCGCGTTCCTCCTGGCCGCTGCCTCGTCGTTCCTGGTGCTGGTCGCGACCGTCCCGATCGGCACCCTCGCGGCGTACGGCACGCTGCGTCTGCTGCGCGTCAGGCGGGCCCTCCCGACCTGCCTGTCCTCGACCGTGGTGCTGGTCGTCGTGTGGAGCGCGCTGGCGCGGTGGCCCGCCGTGTGGGACAGGCTGCTCGTCGTCCACGTCGTCACCGCGACCGTGGTCCTCGTCCTCTGCGACGCCGTCCTGACCCGGCTGCACCGGCGGGCCCCACGAGCCTCCCCGTAGCGGCCGGTGCTCGCTCCACCACGCTCCGCCGTCGGCACCACTCGTCCGCGCCGATGCTTCACTGGGCAACGAATCCGCTGGTCAGACGCCTGTTGTCACAGTTGTGTAACGACGTGTCCTCGCCTCTCGTCACGAGGGCTCGGACGGTGTCAGATGAGCTGCCGCCCGACGGGGGGCGGCGCTGGAGAGAGCATCGGGGGGCTGCCGTGGGCAGGTCTGCTGGTCCGTCGCGCCGTGACGCGCTTCGGGTGGGGAGCGCGGGCGTCGCGCTCGCCGTCGGTGCCGGGCTCGTCGCCCCGGCGGCCCGGGCCGCCGCCCGGCCCGTCGCCCCGCTGCTGCCCGCCCCCCTGCTGCCGGCCGACGTCGCCCACCACTGGGTCCGGGCCGCGTACCGCGCGGTGCTGCTGGAGAACCTCACCCCGCCGGCGGCCGCCCGGGCGTACTCCCGCACCGCGCTCGCGATGTACGAGGCGGTCGTCGCGGGCATGCCCGGCCACCGCTCCCTCGCCGGGCAGCTCAGCGACCTGCGGGCCGTCGGTGCCGGTGCGACGACGGGTGTCGTCACGGCGCCCGGTCGCGCGCGCCTCGACTGGCACGCCGCGCTGTCGGCGGCCGCCCACGACGTCCTCCTCGCGGTCCTGCCGCTGCGGGCTCCGGCCACGCGCCCCCACCTCGACGCCGTCCACGCCGAGGTCGTCGCCTCGCGCCGCGCCGCGGGGGTACGACCGACGGACCTCGCGGCCTCGCTCGAGCACGGCAGCGCGGTCGCGGCCCGGCTCGCCGACTGGTGCGCCACGGACGGGCACGCGGAGGCCCTCGCGCGGCCGTACACCCCACCGACCGGACAGCCGTGGCTGTGGGAGTCGACACCGCCGAACTTCCGGCCCGCGATCGAGCCCTGGTGCGGCACGGTGCGCCCCCTCGTCCTGCAGCGCGGGGAGGTCGGCGCCGAGCCGCCCGTGCCCTTCAGCACCGAGCCCGGCTCCGCGTTCCACGACCAGGCGCTCGCCGTGCTCGAGCAGTCGCGGCGCAACGGCGACGAGGAACGGGCGATCGCCCGGTTCTGGACCGACAACCCCGGCTCGTTCACCCCACCGCTCGGGACGCCGACCGGGCTGCCCAGCGGTCACTGGATGCTCGTGGCGGAGCAGGTCGCGCGCGGCCTCGACCTCGCGCTCGACGAGGCGCTCGAGGCCTACGTCCGACTCGGGGTCGCCCTCAACGACGCCTTCCTCGCGTGCTGGACCGTGAAGTACGAGACGAACCTCCTGCGCCCGGTCACGTACCTCAACCGCTACGTCGACCCCGCGTGGACGACGGTCGTCAACACCCCGCAGTTCCCGGAGCACACGTCGGGGCACTCGGTGTCGTCGGCCGCGGCCGCGGTCGTGCTCACCGACCTGCTCGGTGAGGTCGCGTTCACCGACGACACCCACGCCGAGCGCGGGTACCCGGCCCGCTCGTTCACCTCCTTCGACGCCGCCGCGCGAGAGGCCGCCGTGTCCCGTCTGTACGGCGGTATCCACTACCCGCGCGGCATCGAGGCGGGTCTCGCGCAGGGGGAGGCGGTCGGCCGCCTCGTCCTCCAGCGGCTCCGCACCCGCCGCTGAGCGCACCACCCGCACCACCCGCACCACGGCACCACCCGTCCGCACCACCCACCCGCACCACCCGTCCAGAGGGGACCCGTCATGCGCCGCTCCACCACCACCCGCCGTCTCGGCACCGTCGCCGTCGCCGCGCTCACCGCCTTCGGGCTCGTCGCGACCGCCGGCCCCGCGCAGGCCGGGTCGATGTTCTTCTCCAAGTCGTCCGGCCGCCTCGCCCAGATCGACTGGCTCGAGGTCGGCACGCTGCCCGGCGTGGCGGGCAACGCCCACACCGGCTTCCTCTACGTCGACGAGCTCGGCCGCTCGACCGCGTACGTCTTCGGCTTCGTGACGGACTGGGAGTGCCCCGACGGCGTCCTGCCGGAGCAGGGCGGCGGCGGGCACGGCGAGGAGCCGGTCGAGGGCGGGTGCGAGCCGGTCGGCGAGCGCTTCGTCGACGGCGGTGACGTCACCTTCACCATGGACAAGAAGCTGACGTCGGCGCGCCTCACGGGCACGCTCGTCGTCAGCGACCACGGCGGCGAGGGCGCCGTCACCCCGCCCGTCGACATCACCCTCACGGGCACGGGCTCGCAGTACACGTCGAAGATCGTCGACTCGGGTTCGTTCGAGGGGTCGACGTACACGTACCGCTACACGTTCACCGGCCGTGAGGCCGTGGTGAGCGGGCGCATCGGGGCGATGGTCTTCGACGACGAGCCGGGTGAGACGAGCACGGCGAGCATCGGCAGCTACCGCAGCATGTCGCGCGACCGGACGCGCTGACAGACGCCACACCCCGGGGGCGCGTCCCGTCGGCGGGCCGGGGCTCAGGTCGGGGCCCCGGCCCGCCGATCTGGATCATCGTGACCAGGTCCACGCCCCGCCGTCACCCGACGGGACTGCTCGCCGACGCCCTCACGGTCGTCGGGCTCGGCGTGGTCGTGCTCGCCCTCAGCCAGTGGGCCGTGGTCCTCGCCCCGGCGGGCAGCTCCGTCGCGGCGTGGTGGCCGGCCGTCGGAGCCGGCGTCGCCGCCGCCGTGCTGCTGCCGCGGCGGCTGCCCGCGGTGCTGCTGGCCGTGGGCCTCGGCATCCTCGCCGGCAACTGGACGGGCGGACGCCCTGTCGACCTGTCGGCCGGCTACGCCGTCGCCAACACCGCGGAGGTCGCCGTCACCGCGGCGCTGCTCCGGTTCCGCGGCCGGACCGTCGGGCTGTCGCGGCTCGCGGACCTGCCGCGGCTCGCGGCCGCGGTGGCCGCGGGAGCCGTGGTCGGCGGCGTCCTCGCCGGGGCCGCCGTCGCGGTCCTCGACGGCGGTGACCTCCTGCGGACCGCGCTCGTCGTCGTGCCGAGCCACGCGGCGGCCCAGACCCTCGCGCTGCCGATCGCCCTCGCCGCCCGGGAGCCGAGGAGCCCGCGCCGTCCGCTCGAACGCGCCCTCCAGGTCACCGTCCTCGCCCTCACGGTGCTCGTCGTCTTCGTCGTCGGCATCGGACCGCTGCCGTTCCTGCCGCTCGTCGCGATGGTGTGGGCGGCCGTGCGCCTCGGCGTGCGGACCGTCGCGCTCGAGCTCCTCGTCGCCGCCGTCGCCGCGTCGCTGCTCACGGCCGCGGGGATGGGGGCGTTCGCGCGCGCCGGCGCCGAGGTGTGGCCCGCGTCGCAGGCGCAGCTGCTCCAGGTGTACGTCATCGCCGCCGCGATGACGGTGCTCCCCGTCGCGGTGTCGGTGCGGCAGCGAGACCGCGTCCTCGCGACCGTCCGCCGCTCGGAGCAGCTGTTCCGCGGCGGATTCACCGACGCGCTGCTCGGCATGCTCCTGCTGCGACCGGAACTCGGCGCCGACGGGTCCCGGCTCGTCGTCCTCGAGGCCAACCGCGAGGCCGAGGCCATGCTGGCCGCGGGTGCGGGCTCGCTGCGCGGGTCGCAGTGGTGCGCCCGGTTCACCCCGCCGGACCGCGACCTCCTCCTCGCCGCGGTCGACGACCTGCTGGCGGGCCGGGCGGAGGGCTGGCGGCACGAGGTGTCGACCGGAGGCGGGTCCCCCCGCTGGTTCGAGGTGGCGCTCGCCGTCGTGCGGCTCGGCCACGACGAGCCCGTCGTCGCCGTCCAGATGCTCGACGTCAGCGCCCGCCGCGAGGCGGAGATGCAGCTCGCGCACATGGCGCTGTTCGACGAGCTGACGGGCCTGCCGAACCGCGTCCTCCTCCGCGACCGCCTCGAGCAGTCGCTCGTCCGCGGCCGGCGCAGCGGGCAGCACCCCGCCCTGCTGTTCTGCGACCTCGACGACTTCAAGCAGATCAACGACACCGACGGGCACGCCGCCGGGGACGCGGTCCTCGCGGCCGTCGCGGACCGGCTCCGGGCGTGCGTCCGCGCGGAGGACACCGTCGCCCGGCTCGGCGGCGACGAGTTCGTCGTCCTCTGCCCCGACACCGACGAGGCCGGCGTCCGACGCGTCGCCGAGCGCATCGTCTCCGCCGTCACCGAGCCCCTCGACGTCACCGGGCGCCCCGCCCGCGTCCGCGTGAGCGTCGGCATCGTCCTCGCGGGCGCCGACAGCACCGCCGACACGATGATGCGCGACGCCGACACCGCGATGTACGCGGCGAAGTCCGCCGGCAAGGGCCGTTTCGTCGTGTTCGACGACGAGCACCGCACCCGCGCGGTGCGGCTCGTCCGCGTCGCGGACGACCTGCGCCGCGCCCTGCGTGCCGGGGAGCTGACGCTCCACGTCCAGCCGGTCGTCGACATCGCCGACGGGCGCGTCGTCGCCGGCGAGACCCTCCTGCGCTGGCACCACCCGGACGACGGGCTGCGGCTGCCCGGCGACTGGCTCGACGTCGCCGAGGGCGCCGGGCTCATGCCCGAGCTCGGGCGGTGGGTCCTCGAGCGCTCGTGCCGCACCGCCCGGTCCTGGCTCGACGCCCTCGGGCCCGACGCGCCCAAGGTCCACGTCAACGTCTCCGCCCGGCAGCTCGACCGGGACGAGGACCTCGCCGACACCGTCCTCGGGGTGCTCGCCCGCACGGGCCTCCCCGGCGACCGCCTCGTCCTCGAGCTGACGGAGACGGGCTTCGAGGCCGGCCGTGGGCGCCTCGCCGCCCAGCTCGACCGGCTGCGGGTGGCCGGCGTCGCGGTCGCCGTGGACGACCTCGGCACCGGGTACAGCTCGCTCGCGCGCCTCGTCGACCTGCCCGTCGACATGGTGAAGATCGACCGGGCGTTCGTCGACGCCATGACGCGCGACCCCCGCTCCCTCGCCGTCGTCCGCAGCGTCGTCGCGCTCGGCTCCGCGATCGGCACGGAGGTCGTCGCCGAGGGCGTCGAGACCGCGGAGCAGGCCGACCTGCTGCGCCGGCTCGGCTGCCCCACCGGCCAGGGGTGGCTGTGGAGCCCGGCGCAGGAGGCCGACGCGTTCCTCGACGGCCTGCGGCAGCGCGCGGGCCTCGCGACGAGCAGCGGGTGACGCGGGCACACTGTCGCCGATGAGCGAGGACGCCACATCGGGGCCCCGACCCGGCAAGACGTACGGCACGTACCTCCGGGTCGACGAGCTCCTCGACCTGCAGACCCTGTCGAGCGACCCACCGGAGCACGACGAGCTCCTCTTCATCACGATCCACCAGGTCTACGAGCTGTGGTTCAAGCAGATCCTCTGGGAGCTCGACCGCGCCGTCGTCCTGCTCGGGCAGGACGAGCGCGCCCGCGCCTCCCACACCCTCGGCCGGGTCCGCACGATCGTGAAGGTGCTCGTCAGCCAGCTCGACGTCCTCGAGACGATGACGCCTCTGGAGTTCGCGTCGTTCCGCGCCCACCTCGAGTCCGGCAGCGGCTTCCAGTCCGCGCAGTTCCGGGAGGTCGAGTTCGCGCTCGGGCTCAAGGACCCGGCCGCCGTGCGCCGGGCGGAGCACGAGGCCGCGCGCGAGCGGCTGCGGCGCCGGTTGGAGGCGCCGTCGCTGTGGGACGCGCTGCTCGCGCACCTCGCCCGCACCGGCCACCCCGTCGGGAGCACCGCCCCCGGCGACGTGCCCGGCCCCGCCACGCAGGACGCGGTCGAGGACATGCTCCTGCGGCTGTACCGGGAGGACCCGGGCGCCGCCCTGCTGTGCGAGGCCTTCACCGACCTCGACGAGGGCGTCCAGGAGTGGCGCTACCGGCACGTCAAGATGGTGGAGCGGACCATCGGCGCGAAGCCCGGCACGGGCGGCTCGGCAGGGGCGGCGTACCTGCGCACGACGATCCGGCCCGCGTTCCCCGCGCTGTGGACGGTCAGGAGCCGGTTCTGATGGGTGCGCTCGCGGAGCACTACCGGGCGTCGCGGGTGTCCGAGCGGCTGCTGCTGACCGGGCACTCCCACCAGGCATGGCCCGACGTCGCCCGCGACGCCCAGCTCGAGGCGTTCGACGACGCCGCGGCCCTGCTCGACGAGAAGTGGTCGCGCGCCTTCGCGAAGGCCGAGCGGGTCCGGCAGGGCTGGCTGCGTCTGCTGGGCGACGACGGCTCGGGTGTCGTCACGCTCGCCGACAGCACGCACACGCTGCTGGTGCGGCTGCTGTCGGCGTGGGACTGGGGGACCCGCCCCCGGATCGTCACGACCGACGGGGAGTTCCACTCCGCGCGCCGGCAGCTCGCCCGGCTCGAGGAGGGGTTCATCGACGTCGTCCGGGTGCCCGCCGAGCCGGTCGAGACGCTCGCCGAGCGCCTCGCCGCCGAGGTCGACGACGACACCGGGCTCGTCCTCGTCTCGAAGGTCCTCTTCGGCACGGCGCACGTCGTCCCCCACCTCGCGGCACTCGCCGCGGCCGCGCGGCGGCACGGCACCGTGCTCGTCGTCGACGCCTACCACGCGGTCGGCGCCCTCGACTGGTCGCTGGCCGACGACGACCTCCACGACGCCTACGTCCTCGGCGGCGGCTACAAGTACCTGCAGCACGGCGAGGGGGTGTGCGCGATGCGCTGGCCCAGGGGGACCACCCTGCGCCCGTACGTCACGGGCTGGTTCGCCGAGTTCGCCGACCTGTCCGCCGCACCGGCGGGGGCCGTGGGCTTCGGCGACGGCCCCGAGCGGTTCGCGGGGTCGACGTACGACCCGACGAGCCACTACCGGGCGGCCCGCGTCCTCGACTTCTTCGACGAGCACCGGCTCACGCCCGCCCGCCTGCGCGAGGTGAGCGTCCACCAGGTCGGCCGGCTCGCGGCGGGCGTCGCGGCCCTGGACGTCGACCCGGGCGTCCTCGCCGTCGCCGTCCCGGACCCCGCGGAGCGCGCCGGCTTCCTCGCGCTGCGGACCCCGCACGCCGCCGCGCTGCAGGCGGCGCTGCTCGAGCGGGGCGTGCTCACCGACCACCGCGGGGACGTGCTGCGGCTCGGGCCCGCGCCGTACCTGCGCGACGACCAGCTGGACGAGGCCGTCGCCCTCCTCGGTGAGTGCCTCCGGAGCCGTCCGGCAGGATGAGGCGGTGACCACCCCGCTGCCGCAGGAGCACCAGGACGTCGTGGTCGTCGGAGGCGGTCACAACGGCCTGACGGCCGCCGCCTACCTCGCCCGTGCGGGGCGTCGCGTGCTCCTGCTCGAGCAGGCCGACCACCTCGGGGGCGCGTCGGTGAGCGCGCGCGTGTTCCCGGGCGTCGAGGCGCGCCTGTCCCGCTACTCCTACCTCGTGAGCCTGCTCCCCCGGCAGGTCGTCGACGAGCTCGGCCTCGACCTGCGGCTGGTCCGTCGCCGCGTGTCCTCCTACACCCCGGACCCGCGGACGGACGGGCGCACGGGCCTGCTCGTCGCCGACGACCGCGACGCGACGGCGGCGTCGTTCGCGCGGCTCGGCGCCGCCGCGGACCACCCGGCGTGGGAGGCGTTCCACGCCGACGTCGCGCGCGTCGCGGCGGCGGTGTGGCCGACCGTGACAGGCCCGTTGCCGGCCGCGGCGGACGTCCGGGACGCGGTCGGCGCGGACCTGTGGCGCGCGCTCGTCGAGCGGCCGGTCGGCGAGGTCGTCGCGGAGCGGTTCGCCGACGACCTGGTCCGCGGTGTCGTCCTCACCGACGCGCTCATCGGGACCTTCGCCGACCCCCTGACCGACGTGCGCGCCAACCGGTGCTTCCTCTACCACGTCGTCGGGGGCGGCACGGGCGACTGGGACGTGCCCGTCGGCGGCATGGGCGCGGTGTCCGGGGCGCTCGCCACCGCCGCCCGGGCCGCCGGCGCCGTGCTCGCGACCGGGACACGCGTCGTCGCGCTCGACCCCGACGGCCGGCTCACCGTCGACGCCGGCGGCTCGCAGGCCACCGTCACGGCGGACCGTGTCGTGTGGGCGGGCGCACCCGCGCACCTGGCGTCGGCGCTCGCGGCCGCCGGGGCGGCGGCGGGCACGACCGACGGCGGGTCCCCGACCGGCGGCGAACCCGTCGAGGGCGCCCAGCTCAAGGTCAACATGCTGCTCACGCGGCTGCCGCGGCTCCGGGACGACTCCGTCCGGCCCGAGGACGCCTTCGCCGGCACCTTCCACGTCAACGAGACCGCCGAGCAGCTCGCGACCGCGCACGCCGAGGCCGCCGCGGGCCGCGTGCCGACCGTCCCGCCGTGCGAGGTGTACTGCCACACGCTGTCCGACCGGTCGATCCTCGGACCGGGGCTCGCCGCCTCCGAGGCGCAGACGCTCACGCTGTTCGGCCTCCACATGCCGGCCCGGCTGTTCCGCGAGGACAACGAGAGAGCGCGCGCGCAGGCGCTCGAGGCGACGCTCGCGAGCCTCGACAGCGTCCTCGCCGAGCCGCTCGCCGACGTCCTCGCCCACGACCCCGACGGCCGCCCGTGCCTCGAGGTGCGGACCCCCGTCGACCTCGAGCACGAGGTGGGACTGCCGGGCGGGCACATCTTCCACCGCGACCTCGCGTGGCCCTGGGCGGAGGAGCCGGGCGACGTCGGCCGCTGGGGGGTCGAGACACCGCACGAGCGGGTGCTGCTCGGCGGGGCGGGCGCCCGGCGAGGGGGCGGTGTGAGCGGCATCCCGGGAAGATCTGCCGCCCTCGCGCTGCTGCGGCAGGCGTGAGCATGGCGGGCAAGCGCGACTTCACCGCGCTCTACACCGCACCGGACCCGCGGCCGTACTTCACGTACTTCCGCTCGCTGGAGTACGGGGTGGTCGGTGCGGGCGCGCGCCTGTTCCGGCGACTCGTCGACGAGCTCGAGGAGACCCGCGCCGTCGCGGACGTGTGCTGCTCGTTCGGCCAGGACGCCGCCCTCCTCAACCACCGCGTGTCCGAGCAGGAGCTGTTCGACCGGTGGGCCGACCCCGACCTCGCGCGGCTCGACCACGACGCGCTCGTCGCCGCGGACCGCGCGTGGTTCGCCGAGCGCCGGCGCGACGACGCCGTCACGGTCCTCGGCCTCGACGCCTCGGTGCCGGCCGTGGAGTACGGGCTCGCCGTCGGGCTCCTCGACGGCGGTCGCGCCGGCGACCCCGAGGCGGACCCCGACGTCGACCTGTCGGTCTTCGCACCCGTCGGCGGGGTCGTCGTGACCGGCGGCATCGGCTACGTCGGGGAGCGGACGTTCGCACGGCTCCTCGACCACACCACCGAGGTGGCGCCGTGGGTGTGCGGGCTCGTCCTCCGCTGGGTCGACCTCGGACCCATCGCGCGCATGCTGGCGGCGCGCGGCTACGACGTGCAGGTGGGCGAGCGGCACCCGGTGGTGCAGCGGCGGCTCGCCGACGACGACGAGCGCGCCGCGATGCTCGCCGGCCTGGCGGCGCTCGGCCGGCAGCCCGGCGAGCTCGAGGCCCGCGGCTACCACGCGGCGGTCCCGTTCCTCGCCGTCCCGCCCGGGCGTCGGGTGCCGTCGCTCGACCGCCTCGTGTCATGAGCACGTCCCGGTTCCGGGACGCGCTGGAGACGGGTCCGCTCACGCTCGACGGCGGCCTCGCGACGCACCTGGAGGACCTCGGCCACGACCTCACCGACGACCTGTGGTCCGCGCGGCTGCTGCGCGACGACCCCGCGGCGCTCGTGCGCGCCCACGCCGACCACGTGGCGGCGGGGGCCGAGGTCCTCGTCACG
Source organism: Aquipuribacter nitratireducens (assembly GCF_037860835.1). NCBI lineage: Bacteria > Bacillati > Actinomycetota > Actinomycetes > Micrococcales > Intrasporangiaceae > Aquipuribacter > Aquipuribacter nitratireducens. The sequence goes on from NZ_JBBEOG010000007.1 coordinate 95,719, forward strand.
GCCTCGTACCAGGCGAGCGTCGACGGTCTCGTCGCCGCCGGGGCGACGCCGGCCGAGGCCCGCCGCCTGATCGCGCTGTCGGTGACGTGCGCCCGGGAGGCTGCCACCGGCGCGGCGCACCGGGTGTGGGTGGCCGGGTCGCTCGGCCCCTACGGCGCCGTGCTGCCCGGGGGCCAGGAGTACCGCGGCGACTACCTCGACGGCTCCGTCGGTGTCACCGCACGGCTGCGGAGGTTCCACGCCGAGCGGATGTCGCTGCTCGTCACCGCCGGCGCGGACGTCCTCGCGTGCGAGACGCTGCCCGGTCTCGCGGAGGTCGACGCCGTGCTCCTCGCGGCCGAGGACGTCGGCGCCGACGTGTGGGTCTCCCTCACGTGCACCCTCGACACGGCCGGCGGGCTCCGGACCCGCCGCGGGGAACCCGTCGACGCCGCGCGCCTGGCGGAGGTGGCCGCGCACCCACGGGTGGTCGCCGCCGGGGTCAACTGCTGCGAACCGGCGGCCGCGACGACGGCGGCGGAGCTGGGCGCGCGCGTCGTCTACCCGAACTCCGGCGAGACGTGGGAGGCCGCGACGCACCGGTGGAGCGGCGCCACGCAGCCTGTCGAGGAGCCGGCCGACGCGTGGCTGGCGGCGGGAGCCCGTCTCGTCGGGGGCTGCTGTCGCGTCACCCCCGCCCGGGTCCGCCTGATCGCGGCGGCCGTCCACCGGCACACGTCGACGCGAACGCGGACCTCCGGCCCACCCGTCGACACGGACCCAGGCTCCTGACCCCCGGGTTCGAGGGGTGCGGGACCATGGGGCCCGTGGACGCACCGACCATCGACCTCAACGCCGACCTGGGCGAGGGTTTCGGGGCGTGGCGGCTCACCGACGACGACGCGCTGCTCGACGTCGTGACGAGCGCCAACGTCGCGTGCGGCTTCCACGCGGGCGACGCCTCCACCATGCGACGGGTGTGCGCGGCGGCGGCGGCACGCGGGGTGGTCGTCGGCGCACAGGTGTCGTACCGGGACCTCGCAGGCTTCGGGCGCCGATTCATCGACGCCGACCCCGCCGAGCTGCTCGACGAGGTCGTCTACCAGGTCGCCGCGCTCGCCGGGCTCGCGGCGGCCGAGGGCACGAGCGTGCGGTACGTCAAGCCGCACGGGGCGCTGTACAACGCGCTCGTCCACCACGAGGCGCAGGCGCGGGCGGTCGTCGCGGCGGTGCGGGACGCGGCGGCCGTCACCGGGACCCCGCTCCCGGTCCTCGGGCTGCCCGGTTCCGTCGTCGAGCGGCTCGCCGCGGAGGGAGGCGTCCCGTTCGTCGCCGAGGCGTTCACCGACCGCGCCTACACGCCGCAGGCGACGCTCGTCCCGCGCCGCGAGCCCGGCGCCGTCCTCGACGACCCGGCCGAGGTGGCCGCCCGCGCCGTCGCGCTCGCGACCGACGAGACCGTCACCACGCGCGAGGGCGGCACCGTCACGGTCCGCGCCCGCTCGCTCTGCCTCCACGGCGACACCCCCGGTGCCGTCGCCACGGGCCGGGCGGTGCGGGCGGCGCTCGAGGCCGCCGGCGTCACGCTCGCGCCGTTCGCGTGAGCGACCTGCGCCTCCTCCCGGCCGGCGCCCGCGGGCTGCTCGCGGAGGTCGACGGCAGCGAGGAGGTCCTCCGGCTCCACGCCGCCCTCGCGGCGGACCCGCTGCCGGGGGTCGTCGACCTCGTCCCGGCAGCGACGACCGTCCTCCTCGTGCTCGACCCCGCGACCGCCACGCCCGCGGGAACGGCCGCCGCGGTGCGCGCGAGGTGGCGGGCCGCCGGGGCCGACACCGCGCGGGCGACGGCCACGACGACGGGGCCGACGGCGACGGCGACGGCGACGGCCGACCACGACGAGGTGGTCGTCCCGGTGACGTACGACGGCGCCGACCTCGCCGAGGCCGCCGCCGCCGTCGACCTCGACCCGGCCGCCCTCGTCCGCGTCCACACGGCCACCGCGTGGGTGGTGGCGTTCTGCGGGTTCGCCCCCGGCTTCCCCTACTGCGTGGCACTGGACGGGCCCGCCCGCGACTGGCGCGTGCCGCGCCGGCACGACCCCCGTCCGCGCGTCCCCGCGGGCGCCGTCGGGCTCGCCGCGGGCTGGACGGGCGTGTACCCGCGCGAGTCCCCCGGCGGCTGGCAGCTCGTCGGGACGACGACGGCCGCCCTGTGGGACGTCGACCGGCAGCCCCCCGCGCTCCTGCCGCCGGGCACCCGGGTCCGCTTCGAGAGCGTCGGACCGTGAGCCTCGAGGTGCTCGCCACCGGCCCGCTCTGCACCGTGCAGGACCTCGGTCGGCCCGCGCTCGCCGGGCTCGGCGTCACCCGCTCCGGCGCCGCCGACCGCGCGTCGCTGCGGCTGGCGAACCGGCTGCTCGGCAACGACGAGGCGGCCGCGGCGCTCGAGGTCACCCTCGGCGGGCTCCGGCTCCGCGCCGTCACGCCGGTCGTCGTCGCGGTGACGGGCGCGCCGTGCCCGGGCGCACCCGTCGACGGCGTGGTCCGGCTCGAGCCCGGGCAGGTCCTCGCGCTCGGCACCCCGACCAGCGGGGTGCGGACCTACGTCGCGGTCGCCGGCGGGCTCGCGGTCCGCCCCGTCCTCGGCTCGCGGAGCACCGACACCCTCGCCGGTCTCGGTCCGCCCGTCGTCGCGGCCGGTGCCGTCCTCCCGACCGGCGACCCGGCGGCGCTGCCGGACGTCGAGGTCGCTCCGCGCCCCGTGCCGGCCGCCGACGACGTGCTCCTCCACGTGCACCGCGGGCCGAGGCTCGACCGCCTCGACGACGCCGCGTGGGACGCCCTCACCGGCACGGCGTGGACCGTCGCCGCCGACAGCGACCGCGTGGGCGTCCGCCTCGACGGCGCGGCGCTGCGGGCGCGGGAGGGCGTCGGGGAGCTCGCGAGCGAGGGCCTGCTGCGGGGAGCGGTGCAGGTGCCGCCGTCCGGGCGACCCGTCGTGTTCCTCGCCGACCACCCCGTGACGGGCGGGTACCCCGTCGTCGCCTACGTCGACGACGCGGAGCCGGGGCCGTGGCGCGCCGGCACGGACGTCGACCGGCTCGCGCAGGTGCGACCCGGTCAGGTGGTCCGTCTCGCCGCGGTCACGCCGACACCACCGGCGCCGCACGGAGCTGGCCGTCGCTGACGACGAGCCCGGCGAGGTAGGGGCCGAGGTCGGCGCGGGGCAGGGTGGTCCCGTGGCCGCCGCCGACGCGGTCGGCGACGCGACGCCGACCCGCCGGCGGGCCGTCGGTGAGGCGCGGCGCCCGCACGACGGTCCAGTCGACGTCGCCGGCCGCGACGACACGGGTGACGGCCTCGCGGCTGTCCTGCAGGGTGCGGGACGCGACGACCGACATGATCGTCACGATGAGACGGTCGGCGACCCCCGGGGTGTCCCCGGGCCGGCGCACGCCGGCACCCGTCAGCCACACGAGCCGACGCCGCGGCAGAGCGCGGACGGCGTCGAGCGCGGCGGACGCCGCCCGCGTCATGAGGTCCGGCGGGGAGCCCTTCACCGGCCCGAGAGCGGACACCACGCCGTCGCACCCCGCGACGGCACGCGTGAGGGACGCGGCGTCGGTGACGTCCGCCGTCCGGACCTCGACCCCACCCGCCGCGACGGCGTCGGCGAGGACGTCGCGCGCCTTCGCCTCGTCCCGCACGACGGCCACCACCTCGTGGTCGGACCCCCGCAGCGCGCGCACCACGTGCACGCCCGTCCGTCCGGTCGCCCCGGTCACCGCGATACGCACCGTGCCTCCTCGTCGGTCCGGCTGACGTCCATTCGTCAGCCCCGCTGACGACAGTGTCAGCCGGACTGACGGTGTGCGCAACACTGGTCGGGTGCCGGACGCCGACCCGACCCTCGCGCTCGCGCTCCTGCGCGCCGCGGACTGGTTCGACGACGCGCTCCGCGCACGCCTCTCGCGCGACGGGGTCCGGCTCACCCGCAGCCAGGCGCAGGTGTTCGCCGCGCTCGACCCCGGGGGATCCAGCATCGCGGCGCTGGCGCGCGCCGTCGGCGTGACGCGGCAGTCGATGCACCGCACGGTCGGTGAGCTCGTCGACCTCGGCCTGCTCGACGTCGGGACGGACCCGGACGACGCGCGGGCGAGCCTCGTGCGCCTCACCCGGGTCGGTGCCGCCCTCGTCCGTCGGGCCGCCCGGGAGCTGCGCGAGGTCGAGGCCGAGCTGGCACGGCGGATCGGCGCCCGGCGCGTCGCCGCGCTGCGCGACGCCCTCGCCGCGGACTGGGGCCCGGCGCCCTGACCCCCGTGCTGACCCCCGTCCTGACCCCCGTCCTGACCCCGGCCCCGACGCTCGCTCCGGCCACCGAGCGGGCGACGAGCGGCCTCACAGCGCCCGGAACGTGACACCCGCCGCGCGCAGCCGCCGGAGGAGGACGTCCCCGAACGCCGTCGCGGGCGTCAGGACCCCGGCCCGGTCGGGCAGCCGGTCCCGGTCGTGGACGAGGGCGAGCGCGGCCTCGCCGAGCATCCGCGCCGTCGACACGTACCCGGGGTCGCCCGGCGAGCGGAGGACCGCCTCGACGACCCGGCCGCTCGTGGTCCGGGCGTGCAACCGCGCGGCGAACCAGCCCTCGTGCAGGCTCGCCTCGTCCGGACCGGTGCCGGCCTCCGGCAGCACCCGGTCGAGCAGACGCCGCACCGGCGGCACGGCGAACGCCGCGGCCCCGGCGAGCGTGCCCGCCGCGACGGCGGCCGCCACCGGTGCGCCCACGACGCGCCCCGGCACGGCGATCGCCTCCTCGTAACGGAACCCGCGACCGTACGACCAGCCGGTCAGGGCGTTGCTGCGGCGCACGACCCGGCTGTTGACGACCCCCATGACGTACGGCGCCAGCCAGCGTCCCGTCACCGCGTCCCACCGCACCCCCCACGGGTCGGGACCGTCCCCGGGCGGGGCGTCGACGGTGCGGTCGGGCTCGCGGGCGCGGTCGGGGCTGAGGGCGTACGGGTCGAGGGCGACCCGGCGTGCGTCCGGGTCCGACGCGAGGCGCTCGACGACGCCCTGCGCGGTTGCGACGGTCCCCCCACCCACCCCGCCGGCGGCCCCCGTCATGAGGAACCGCGTCTCCTCGAGCCGGCCGAGTCCGTGGGCCGCGGCGGTCGTCGCGAGCAGGTGGACGCCGACGTCGGAGGGCACGGAGTCGAAGCCGCACGCGTGCACCACCCGCGCGCCGCTGTGCGCGGCTGCTGCGTGGCAGGCGTCGATGCTCGCGCGCATGAAGAGGACCTCGCCCGTGAGGTCGACGTAGTCGGTCCCGGCCGTCGCGCACGCCCGGACCAGCGGGAGACCGTGCCGCTCGTAGGGGCCGACCGTCGTCGCGACGACGCGTGTGCGGGCGGCGAGATCGGCGAGGGCGTCGTCGTCGTGGGAGTCCGCCACGAGGAGCGGGAGGTCGGCGCCGGCCGGACCCAGCCCCTCGCCCACCTGCGCGAGCCGCTCCCGCGAGCGTCCGGAGAGCGCGATCCGCGTCCCCGCCGGGGCGTGGTCGAGGAGGTAGCGGGCCACGAGCCGCCCGGTGAAGCCGGTGGCGCCGTGGACGACGACGTCGAGCTCGCGGTCGCTCACCCGCGCCACGGTAGGCACGCGCGCGCCGACCGGCACCCCGTCCCCCCCGCGTGCCGCGCGCGCGTGCGGGTGCGACGCTGCGCCCGTGCTCGCACGGCTCCCCCTCACCACCGCCGGTCAGCTGCCCGCGCCCGAGATCACGAGCGCCGACGTCGTGTACGTCGTCGGCGGGCTCGGTCTCGTCGTGGCGGCCGCCCTGCCCCGGCTCCTGCGCGACCACCCGGTGTCGGTCGCCATGGGGTTCACCGCCGTCGGCCTGCTCGTCGGCCTCCTCCCGCTGCCGCTGCCCGAGATCGACCCGACCGCCTCCGGCGAGGTGCCGGAGCGGCTCACCGAGGTCGCCGTCATCGTCGCGATCATGGGTGTCGGGCTCGCGATCGACCGGCCGTTCTCGTGGCGTCGCTGGGGCACGACGTGGCGGCTGCTCGGCATCGCGATGCCCCTGACGATCGCGGCGGTCGCGCTCCTCGGATGGGGTCTCATGGGGCTGCTGCCGGCGAGCGCGCTCCTGCTCGCCGCCGTCCTCGCCCCCACCGACCCCGTCCTCGCCGGCGACGTCCAGCTCGAGGGCCCCAACGAGGGCGAGGACGACGAGGTCCGCTTCGGGCTCACGAGCGAGGCGGGCCTCAACGACGGCCTCGCGTTCCCCTTCGTCTACCTCGCGCTCTTCGCCGGCTCGGCCGCGGGCCTCGCGGAGTGGGGGCCCCGCTGGCTGGCGTGGGAGCTCGTCGGGAAGGTCGTCGTGGGGGTGGTCGTCGGGTACGCGGTCGGCTGGCTGCTCGCCCGGCTCGCCTTCCGCGCCCCCCGCCCGGAGTGGCGCTTCGCGGACGCGGGTGAGGCCGTCGTCGCGCTCGGGGCGGTCCTGCTGTCGTACGGCGTGGCCGAGACGGTGCAGGGCTACGGCTTCCTCGCGGTGTTCGCGACGGCCCTCGCGATCCGCCGCCACGAGTCGAAGCACCGCTACCACGAGGTGCTGCACTCCTTCGTCCAGCAGGTCGAGCAGATCCTCACGATGGTCCTCCTCCTGCTCCTCGGCGTCGCCTCGGCGCGGGGCCTGCTCGACGACCTCACGTGGACCGGCGCGCTCACGGGCGTGCTCCTGCTCCTCGTCGTGCGTCCGGCCGCGGGCTGGGTGTCGCTGCTCGGCGGGCAGGGCACGCGCGGGGAGCGCCTCGCGCTCGGCTTCTTCGGGGTGCGCGGGATCGGCTCGTTCTACTACCTCGCGTACGCGACGACCGAGGGCGCGTTCAGCGAGGCGGCCGAGCTGTGGTCGACGGTCGCGTTCACGGTCCTGCTGTCGGTGCTCGTCCACGGGGTGGCCGCGACCCCGGCGATGAACCGCCTCGACCTCGGCCGGTGGTCGACGACTCCGCACCGGCGCGGCCACGGCGTGCGGGAGGCCGTCCGGAGCGCCAGGGTTCGGTCGTGACGTTCCAGGAGGGTGGCCGCTTCGAGGGCGGTCGCGTCCGACGGCGCCGCGGCGGCGCGGCGGTCGCGGGAGGCGGCGGGGTCCTCGTGCTCGTCGGGGTGCTCGTCTACGCGTTCACCGGCGTCGACCTCGGACCGATCCTGCAGGGAGCGGGCGGGGGCGGCCCGGCGCCCGTCGAGGAGGCCGTCGGCGACTGCACGGCCGAGGAGGCGAACACCGACCAGGAGTGCCGGTTGTCGGCCGCCGCGCAGTCCCTCGACGCGTACTGGACGGCCGTGCTCGCCGACGAGGGCGTCGCGCTGCCGCTGCCGTCCGTCACGGCCTTCGACGGCGCGACGAGCACCGGCTGCGGCGCGGCGGACGCGGCGACCGGCCCGTTCTACTGCCCGCCCGACCAGGGCATCTACCTCGACCTCACGTTCTACGACGTCCTGCAGGAGCGCTTCGGCGCCTCCGACGGCCCCTTGGCGGAGCTCTACGTCACGGCGCACGAGTACGGCCACCACGTGCAGGCGGTGACGGGCACCATGGCGGCCGCGGACCGCAGCGCCGCCGGGTCCGGGTCGGGTCAGGTCCGGCTCGAGCTGCAGGCGGACTGCTACGCGGGGATGTGGGTGGGGGCCGCGGCGACGACGGTCGACCCCGACACGGGCGTCACGTTCCTCGAGCCCGTCACGGCCCCGCAGCTCGCCGACGCGCTCTCGGCCGCCGAGGCGGTCGGCGACGACACCATCCAGGCGGCCTCCGGCCGGCCCGTCGACCCCCACACGTGGACCCACGGGTCCGCCGAGCAGCGGCAGCGGTGGTTCACCGCCGGGTACGAGCAGGGCACGCTCGCGGCGTGCGACACCTTCGCCGCCGGCGACCTCTGACGCGCGCTCAGGCTCCCGGCGTCGCCTCGTGGCCGGGGCGGCCGCGCGTGCGCTCCCGCTCCTTCATCCGCGCCTCGAGCAGGTGCCGGCGCCCGTCGGCCAGCTCCTCCCGGGCGGTCCGCTCCCACGCGCGGAAGCGGGACCAGTAGCCGTCGTCGTACTCCTCGACGACCTGGAACGTCCACCGCCCGTCGAGGACGTTGCGGCCGAGCAGGTCCTCGCGGACCCGCGCGGCGAGGTCGTCGTGGCCGGCCTCCTCCAGCGCCTCGAGGGCCTCGCCGAGCTGGATGTCGGCCCGGCCGGACAGCCGGTGGAACTCGTAGAGGTGGCCGCGTGCGACCTCGACCGCCTCCAGCGCCTCGCTGAGCGCGCCCAGGGCGTCGACCGTCGCGTCGGACACGCCGGGAAGGTCGCGACGGGCGTCCCCCGCGTCCCCGACGTCGCCCGCGCTCACGCGCTCCTCGGCAGCATGCCGTACGCGTGCTCGGGCCGGACCCGCAGGAGGAGCCGGCGCTCGCGCACCATCTCCCGGCGGTAGTCGTCCCAGTCGGGGTGCTCCCCGGCGGCGTCGCGGTAGTAGCCGACGAGCGCCTCGACGGTCGCGTCGCCCGGGTCGGCCGCGACGGGGGTGAGCTCGGCGGTGCCGTCGATGACGACGTAGCTCCAGAAGTCGGGAGCGCTCACGTGGAGGCTCACGCGCGCGTCCCGGCGGGCGTTGCGCGTCTTCGCGCGGTCGTCGGTCACGGACACCACGAGGCAGCCGTCCTGCACGACGTGCATGACGTTGGACGACTGCGGTCGACCGTCGCGGCGCAGCGTCACGAGGACGCTGCGCCTGTGCTCGGTGGCGAACGCGAGGGCGGTCGGGAGCTCCACCCCCCCATCCTCCGGTCGGCCGTGCGTCGCCGCACCCGCGGGAACCGTCGGTGCCCGGGCCTACCGTCCGGGGCGTGGCGGTGGAGCTCGCGGTCAGCGGTGAGGTGGAGCGGCTGCTCGGCGGCAGCGGGTGGCACGTGGTCCACCTCGACGCCGCGGAGTCGGCCGGGCTGGCGCCGCTCGGACGGCGCCGACGCGGGTTCGTCGCGGTGCAGGCCCGGCTCGGCACCACGACGTGGCGGTCGTCGCTCATGCCGAGCGGGGACGGGCGCCTGTTCGTCGCGCTCCCCGCGCACGTCCGGAGCGCGGAGGACGTGGAGGAGGGGGACACGGTCACGGTGCGCGTCCGGCTCGACCCGGCACGCCACGCCGTCGGCGCAGGCCCCCGCCGCTGGTAGCGCGCCTACGCTGCGTCCGTGCGCGCTGCGTTCCGTCACGTCGTCCCCGTGGTGGCCGGTGCCGCCGTCCTCGGTCTCGCGGCCTGCACCGGGACCGGCGGGGACCTCGTGCCGGACAGCCCCGGCAGCCCGGCCGGGACCACACCCGTCGCCACGGGCGCGGCGTCCGGCGCCGCGGCGGGGTCCCCGGCGCCGACGGACGGGCGCGCCACCGCGCGCGTCCTCGACGACTTCGCCGACCTCCCGGCCTCGGGGCTCGACGACGACGGCACGCCCGTGGGGCTGCAGGTCTTCGGGTCGCCCGACGCGGTCGTCGAGGTCGACGCCGTGACCCCGCCCGAGCCGCGTCCCGGCACCGGCGACGCCGCCGGGTCCGCGCTGGAGGTCACCGTGACGACAGCCGAGCACGGCGGTGTCGTGCGGGTCCTCGGCGACGGCGGCTCCTGGCAGCCGGTCGACGCCACGGACTCGACCGGCCTCGGGCTGTGGTTCCTCGGCACGGGGTCGGGCGAGGTGTGGTTCGTCGACCTGCTCGACAACCGCTCCGAGGGGTCGGAGGTCGACGACGCCGGGCGCTGGACGGCGTACTTCACCGACGACACCCCCGGCTGGCGACGGCTCGCCTGGGGCTGGGACGAGCTCGAGAGGAAGGACGTCGGCAACGGGGCCCCCGACGACGGGCTCACCCTCGAGGCGGTCACCGGCTGGGCCCTCGGGGTGCTCGACACCGGTGGGGACCCGGTCACGGCGTACGTCGACGACGTCGCCCTGCTCGCCGCCGGCGGGACGGACGCACCGGCCCCACCGCGGCCGGCGCCCGCCGCGAGCCCGGACTCCACGGCGTCGGCCGCACCGTGACGCCCTCGCGAGGTGCCGTGACGCGTCGCGCGTCCGGCGCAGCGGCCGGGTCACCCGCGCAGGCTCACCGGCACACGCGCAGCGTGTCCGCCGCCACCGCCGGGCCAGCGCCCCACCCCGAGGTGCACGGACGGCGACGCGCGACGCCCGCGCAGGTGGCGGGCGGTCTGCCGGGTCGGTCGATGCTGTGACGGGGGGCGGGTGACGATGCCCCTGACGTGCCGCAGTCCCACCCGTCCCGCTCCCGTGCGCCCGGCGGGCCCCGTGTCGGCGTCACGCTCCTCCTCGCCGTCGTCACCGTCGTCGTGACGCTCGTCGCCACGCCCCTCACCGGGACGCTCCTCACGAGCGCCGAGGCCGCCCGGCGGCTGCCCGGCGCGACGCGGACGGCTGCCGGTGGCGCGACCGCCGCGACCGGCGCGACGGAGTGGACGACCCGTGCGGTCCGCACGACCACGTCCGTCGGCCGCAAGAGGCCGGCACCGAGCCCGACCCCGAGCCCTACGCCCACGCCCACCCCGAGCCCCACCCCCACGCCCGGCCCGACCCGCATGGCGTTCGGCGTGTCCGTCCCGGGCGGTCCCACCGCGCACGCGGAGCTCGACGAGGTCGCCCGCCTCGTCGGCGAGCAGCCCGGCATCGTCCTGTCGTACGTCGACTTCACCCGACCGCTGCCGGTCGCCGAGCTCGACGCCGTGCGTGCCCGCGGCGCGGTGCCCGTGGTCACGTGGGAGCCGTGGGCCGCCGGCGCGGGCGTCGCGCAGCCGACGTACTCCCTCGCGCGTATCGCCGGCGGCGACCACGACGCCCACATCCGGGCCTTCGCCCGCGACCTCGCCGCCTGGACGACCGCGAACCGCCAGGGCGTCCGGCTGCGCTTCGCCCACGAGATGAACGGCGACTGGTACCCGTGGGCCGAGCAGGTCAACGGCAACCGGTCGGGCGACTACGTCCGCGCGTGGCGGCACGTCCACACCCTCGTCGAGGCGTCCGGCGCCGACGTGGAGTGGGTGTGGAGCCCCAACGTGCCCTACCCGGGCTCGGCCCCGGTGGCGGGGCTGTACCCCGGGTCCGCGTACGTCGACGTCGTCGCCCTCGACGGCTACAACTGGGGCACGAGCCAGTCGTGGTCGAGCTGGCAGCAGCCCCAGGAGCTGCTGGGTCCCGGTCTCGCCGAGCTGCGGGCGGTCGCCCCGGGCACGCCGGTCCTCGTGGCCGAGACCGCGTCCGCCGAGCAGGGCGGCGACAAGGCCGCGTGGGCCGCGGAGCTCGTCCGCTACCTCGACGCGCAGCCCGACGTCGTCGGTCTCGTGTGGTTCTCCCACGACAAGGAGGCCGACTGGCGGATCGACAGCAGCCCCGCGGTCCCGACCGCGCTGCGTGCCGCCCTCGCGGCCCGGCAGGGCTGAGCCGGGTCACCTGTTCGGCTCAAGCGCCGTCCCCTGCCATCCGATACCTCGCACGGCGGCGTACCTCTGTCGCCGTCCAGGTTCCACGGTCGGAGCCGAGCAGCAGGAGGACCCGCCGCGATGACGAGAACGACGGACCCGGTCGACGTCGACGAGGAGGCGCGGGTGCGCGCGCTCCGGGCCCTCGACGTGCTCGACACGCCCGAGGAGGACCGCTTCGACCGCGTGACGCGCCTCGCCGCCGGCCTCTTCGGGGTGCCGATGGCCGCCGTCACGCTGCTGGACCGCGACCGGCAGTTCTTCAAGTCCGCGCAGGGCCTCACGGCCGGTGCGAGCACCCCGCGCTCCGACGCCATCTGCGACGCGACGATCCAGGGCCCCGGCACGCTCGTCGTGGAGGACCTCGCGGCGGACGACCGGTTCGCCGACAACCGCTGGGTGGTCGGCGACCCCCGCGCCCGCTTCTACGCCGGGCACCCGCTGGAGACCGCGGACGGCCAGCGTGTCGGCACCCTCTGCATCCTCGACGACCGGCCCCGGTCCCTGAGCGCCGGCGAGGAGTCGCTGCTCCGGGACCTCGCGATGTGGGTCCAGCAGGAGCTCACCACCGACCGCGAGATCGGCCGGGCGGCCGCCGTGCAGCAGGGTCTGCTGCCCCGCCGCCCGCCGGTGCTGCCCGGCTACGACCTCGCCGCCGCGTGCCTGCCGTCGCGCGGGGTCGGCGGCGACTTCTACGACTGGTACTCCCTGCCGGGGACGGGACTGGGACGCGTCGCCCTGTCCGTCGTCGACGTCATGGGAAAGGGGCTGGCCGCCGCCATCATCACGGCGACCGTCCGGGCCGTCCTGCGGAGCACCGCCCGCGCCGGCGGCCCGGCGGTCGCCCTCGACGTCGCCGCCGAGGCGCTCGCGGCCGACCTCGACCACGCCGCGACGTTCGTCACCGCCTTCCACGCCCACCTCGACCCCGCCACCGGGCTCGTCCGGTACGCCGACGCCGGGCACGGCCTCGCGATGGTCGTGCGCGTGGACGGGGGCGTCGAGCGGCTGCGCTCCGACGACCTGCCCCTCGGTGTCGGGGCCGGGCTCACCGACGGCTTCCGGCCGCACAGCGTCGCGCTCGGGCCGGGTGACACGCTCGTGGCGTGCAGCGACGGGGTCCTCGACCTCTTCGACGGCACCCTGGCCGCCCTCGCCGACGTCGAGACCCTCGTGCGCTCGTCGGCGGAGGCCGCCGAGGTCGTCGCGCGCGTCTCGCGCCTCGCCCACCGCCGGACCCCGCCCGACGACGTCACGGTCGTCGTCGTGCGTCGGCAGGCCGGGGCGTGAGCGGCAGCCTCCCGCTCGACACCACGGCGCGGGGCCCGCTCACGGGACGGCTCCTGCTCGTCCGGGCCCTCGTCGTCCTCACCCTCCTGCTCGGCACCTCCTACGTCGTGTGGCGGTGGGGGTGGTCGGTGCCGTGGGAGGTGTGGTGGATCGCCGTGCCGCTCGTCGTCGCCGAGACCTACAGCCTCGTCGACGCGTGGCTGTTCGGTGTGACGGCGTGGCGGCTGAAGCAGCGCGGCGACGCCCCGCCCGCCCCCGCGGGCGTGAGCGTCGACGTCCTCATCACGACGTACAACGAGGACGTCGAGCTCGTCATGACGACCGCGCTCGCGGCGCAGCGGATCCGCTACCCCCACCGCACGTACGTCCTCGACGACGGCAACCGGCCCGAGATGCGGTCGGCGGCCGAGGCGGCCGGCGTCGGGTACATCACCCGCAGCGAGGACTGGGTCGGCAAGCAGCGCCACGCGAAGGCCGGCAACCTCAACAACGCGCTGTTCGCCACCGACGGCGAGCTCATGCTCGTCCTCGACGCCGACCAGGTGCCGGCACCGGAGATCCTCGACCGCACGATCGGCTGGTTCGACGACCCGCGGGTCGCGCTCGTCCAGACCCCGCAGTACTTCACCAACGTCACCGACGCCGACCCCTTCGGCGTGCAGGCGCCCCTGTTCTACGGGCCCATCCAGCAGGGCAAGGACGGGTGGAACGCGGCGTTCTTCTGCGGCTCCAACGCGGTCCTGCGACGCGAGGCGCTCATGCAGATCGGTGTCGTCGGCTACGTCCGGCAGCTCGACCGGGCCGTTCGCGACGCCCTGCGCACCGCCGACCGCGTGCTCGCCCGCGCGGTGCGCGAGGCACGCCGGGACCCCGGCGCCGCCACGACCCTCCGGGCCCTCACGAGCGTCCGGGACGCTGCCGCCCGCGCGCGGCGACGGCTCGACGCGGGCGAGCCGGCCGGTGAGGTGACGTACGACTTCCAGCGGGCGGTCGACGCCGCTGCGCGGGACGTCGTCGCCGACGACGTCGCCGCCCTCGAGGCGGACCTGCGCGCCATCGCCGAGATGGGCGTCGGCGCGGGCCGGCACCGCGGCGGGGGACCCGGCATCGCGATCGACGAGGAGATCGGCGAGGCGGTCGTCGACGAGGCCGCCCTCGAGCGGCTCGCCGCGCGGGAGTGGTCCCCGCTCGGGGCGCTGGAGTCCGTGCGCGCGGTCGTGCGGGCCGTCGACGTCGACCGGGCCGACGAGGCCCAGCCCGTCATGCCGATGGCGACGATCTCCGTGACGGAGGACATGGCGACCGCCATGCGGCTGCACGCCCTCGGCTGGCGCTCGGTGTACCACCACGAGGTGCTCGCCCACGGCCTCGCGCCGGAGGACCTCGGGACGATGCTCACCCAGCGGCTGCGCTGGGCGCAGGGGACGCTGCAGGTGATGCTGCGGGAGAACCCCCTCGTCCAGCGGGGTCTCTCGCTCGGCCAGAAGCTCATGTACTCCGCGACGATGTGGACGTACCTGTCGGGCTTCTTCGCCCTCGTCTACATCGCCGCGCCGGTGCTGTACCTGTGCGTCGGCGTGCAGCCGGTCGAGGCGTACAGCGTCGAGTTCTTCGCCCGGCTCCTGCCGTTCCTCGTCGTCAACCAGCTGCTGTTCGCCGTCGTCGGGCGCGGCATCCGCACGTGGCGCGGCCAGCAGTACTCCCTCGCCCTCTTCCCCCTGTGGATCACGGCGTGCGCGACGGCCGTGGGGAACGTCTTCTTCGGTCGGGGGCTCGGCTTCGCCGTCACCCCGAAGAACCGGCAGGCGGTCGACCGGCCGCGCTGGGACCTCGTGCGCTGGCAGCTCGTCGCGGTCGGGCTGCTCGTGGTGTCCGTCGTCGTCGGGGTGACACGCTGGGCGCTCGGCGCCGCACCGGCGCTGGGCACGTGGGTGAACGTCGCCTGGGTGGTGTACGACCTGTTCCTGCTGAGCGTGCTGTTCCGGGCGGCCACCTTCCGCCCCGCCGACGACCCCGACACCGCGACCACCGAAGGAGCCTCCCGCTGATGGACATCGGGACCACCCGCACCGACGACGGCCTCGTGGTGGTGAGCCCCGTGGGGCGGCTCACGATGGTGTCGGCGCCGCAGCTGCGCGCGGTCGTGACCGCGTGCGTCACGACCGGCGACGCCCGCGTCGTCGTCGACATGTCCGCGGTCGAGTTCATCGACTCCTCCGGCCTGGGCGCCCTCGTCGCCGGCCTCAAGGCCGCTCGGCAGGGGGGCGGCGACCTCCGCATCGCCCGTCTGGCGCCCCAGGTGCTCACGGTCCTGCAGCTGACGAACCTCGACCGGGTCATGCGTCCGTACGCGTCGGTCGAGGAGGCCTTCGGTGGCTGAGCCCGCCCGACCGGGTGGGACCGCGTGAGCCGGGCGGACGGCTCGCGCTCGCTCGTCACCGTCACCGACGCGGAGAGCCTCGGACGCGTCCACGAGCTGCTGGCGGGCCTGTGGCGGGACCGGCCCGAGGTGCCGGACGAGGACCGGATCGCACTGGAGACCGCCCTCGCGGAGCTCGTCGCCAACGCCGTGGAGCACGCGAGCCCCGGTCTGCCGGTGCCGATGGACATCGCCGTCGAGTGCTGGCCGGACCGGCTCGAGGCCGTCCTCCGCGACTCGGGCGTGCCGCTGCCCGCGGCCGCGCTCGCGGTCCTCACCGCCGCCGAGCCACCGGAGGTCGACCCGCTCGCGGAGAGCGGGCGGGGGCTGCTGCTCGTCCGGCTCACGATGGACGAGGTGACGTACTCCCGCGGCGCCGACGACCGCAACGTCTGGCGGCTCGTGCGTCGGCGTCGCTGACGCGTCTCAGCCGCCCCGCGGCGGCTGCAGCGGGTCGTGCCCGATCGTCATGAGCTCGTGGCGCCACGCCGCGTCGCCGGCCGTGGGCTCGAGGTCCTCGCGCCGCTGCGCGGTGACGCGGTCGACGACCCGGGCCATGGTCGTGACGTCGGCCTCGTCGAGGTCGGTCTTCCGCCGACCGAGGATGCGGAGCACGTGCTGGCCCGTCGACAGCCCCGGCATGTGGCCGGTCTCGTCGAGGAACGCCTCGGCGTCCTCGTCGGCGGCGCGCACCCGCAGCCAGTCGGACAGGTCCTTGCTCGTCATGTTGACGACGGTGTGGAACTGCTCCCACAGCTCGTCGAGCTCGTGGTCGTCGAGGTCGTGGCGTGGCATGCCTCCAGCCGTACCCGGTCCGCGGTGCCGCCATGCCCGTCGGGGGCTCCCGGAGCGTCGGCCCCCGGGTCTACCGTCGCGCCATGACGCAGGTGCTCGACGCCGACACCGACCTCGACGCCTTCCGCGGCGAGCTCACCGGCTACTGCTACCGCATGCTCGGCTCCCTGCACGACGCGGAGGACGCCGTCCAGGACACGCTGGTGCGGGCGTGGCGGGCCGCCGAGCGGTTCGAGGGGCGCTCGAGCGTGCGGTCGTGGCTGTACCGGATCGCGACGAACGTCTGCATCGACGCCATCGGCAGCCGTTCCCGCCGGGCGACGCCACTGGAGATCGGCGGGCCGTCGGCGCCGGTCGAGACCTCGCTCGCCGACGTGCGGGCGCACGAGGAGTGGCTGGAGCCCCTGCCGTGGGGGACCGCCACCCAGGACCTCGCCGCCGACCCGGCCGAGATCACCGCGGAGCGGGAGAGCGTCCGGCTCGCGTTCGTCGCGGCCCTCCAGCACCTGCCGGCCCGCCAGCGGGCCGTCCTCATCCTCCGCGACGTGCTGCGCTGGCGCGCCGACGAGGTCGCCGCCCTGCTGGGCGTCAGCACCGCCTCGGCCAACAGCCTTCTCCAGCGCGCCCGCGCGACCCTCGCCCAGCACCACCCGGACGACGCCCGACCGCTCGACCCGCTCGACGCCCGGCACCAGGCCCTCCTCGAGCGCTACCTCGACGCGTTCGAGCGATACGACATCGACGCCTTCGTCGCCCTCCTCCACGCCGACGCCACGCAGAACATGCCGCCGTTCGCCATGTGGCTGCGCGGCGCCGACGACATCGGGGCGTGGATGACCGGACCCGGCCACGGCTGCCGGGGCTCGCGCCTGGTGCCGACGCGCGGCGCCAACGGCAGCGCGGCCGTCGCCCAGTACCGCCGGGCGGACCCGGACGACGAGACCGCCGGCCACGTGCCGTGGGCCGTCCACGTCCTCGAGGTGAGCGACGGGCGGGTCGGCAGCATCACGTCGTTCCTCGACACCCGGCTCTTCGCCGCCTTCGGCCTGCCCGACTCGCTGCCGCACGGGGCGCCGCTCCCCCGGCCCGCCGACGGCGCATGACCTGACCGGCCGCGGGTACCCGGCCGCCATGTCGCGCACGAGCACCGTCTCCCAGACCCTCCACGACCTCGGCGGCGCCGCCTGGTTCGGTGGCTCCCTCATGGGTGCCGTCGGCGTCAACAGCGCCGCCGACCGCGCCGAGCCGGAGCAGCGGCTCGCCGCGTCCGGCGCCGGGTGGGGGAAGTGGGCCCCCGTCCAGGCGGCTGCGGTCGCCGCGCACACCCTCGGTGGGATCGGCCTGCTCGTGGCGAACAGGGACCGCGTCGGGCAGCAGAAAGGCGTGCTCGCGAACACGGTCGTGAAGTCGGCCCTCACGCTGCTCGCCGTGGGCGCCACCGCGTGGAGCGGTGTCCTCGGGGCCAAGGTCGGCAAGGAGCACGTGCCGGTCGAGGGCAGCACCGAGCCGTCGAGCGGCACGCCGCACGACGTCGCCCAGGCGCAGCAGCAGCTGAAGGCGCTGCAGTGGGTCACGCCCGTCCTGACCGGGGCGGTCGTCGCGCTGGGCGCGCAGCAGAGCCAGCAGCAGCGGCCCGAGAAGCAGGCGCGCGGCCGGCTCGGCCGGGTGCGGCAGGTGGGGCGCGCCGTCCGGCGCTGACGCCTGCAGGGTCGTCGCCGCCTCGTCGGGGCACGGCTCCGGTGGCGGCCGGCTCGCCGGACCGGTCGACTGGTCCCATGGCCTCCGAGGACCGGACGATCACCCTGCTCCGCCACGGCGAGACCGAGTGGAGCGCCGCCCACAAGCACACCGGTCGCACCGATCTCGAGCTGACACCCGACGGGGAGGACCACGCCCGCCGTGCCGGGGACAGCCTCGCCGGCGAGCGCTTCGCCCACGTCCTGTGCAGTCCGCTGCGGCGCGCCACCGACACGTGCCGGCTCGCCGGGCTCGGCGAGCCGGAGCTCGTCGACGACCTCATGGAGTGGGACTACGGCGAGGCGGAGGGCCGCACCACCGCGGAGATGGCCGAGGACGTCCCCGGGTGGACGGTGTGGACGCACCCGCTCGGGCAGGGCGAGCTCGTCGAGCAGGTCGGTGAACGCGCGGACCGGGTCGTCGCCCGGCTCGAGGAGCTCGACGGTGACGTCGCCGTCGTCGCCCACGGGCACCTGCTCCGCATCCTCACCGCCCGGTGGCTGGAGCTCCCGGCGGTCGAGGGGCGCCGGTTCGTGCTCGGCACGGCCGCGCTGTGCCGGCTCGGGTACGAGCGCGGCAACCGGGTGATCGAGCGGTGGAACGACACCGGTCACATGCGCTGAGCGCCCTGGCCCCCGTCGGTCGGCGCGGAGCGGTCAGCCCGGAGCGCGCCACGCCTCGAGCACCGCCGTGCGGATGTCGGCGGCCGGCTCGGCCATGTTGCACAGCACGACGAGGGTGGCCCCCTCCTCCGGCCAGCGCTGCGCGAGCACGTCGACCCCCGGGTCGCCACCACCGTGGCCGAAGCGCCCGTCCGGGTAGAGGATCACGCCGTAGCCCATGCCGAAGCCGGGCGCGTCGAGCACCTCCGTGTGCCGCGTGAGGGCGGCGTCCCTCAGCCCGCCGAGCAGCGAGCCGTCCTCGAAGGCCGTGAGGAAGCGGTCGACGTCGCGCGCAGTGACGAAGGCTCCGCCGTCACCGCCCCCGACCACGGGGATGCTGAAGACGTTGCTCCGCCACGGGCCGTCGTCGCGGGGCAGGTGGCCGACGGCGACGTCCGGGCGGGCCTCGTCGGTCCGGAAGTACCCGCTGGCCGTCATGCCCGCCCGCCCGAGCACCCGCTCGGTGACGACGGCGGTGAACGGCCGCCCGGTCACCTCCTCGACGACGGCGGACAGGAGCACGTACCCGGCGTTGGAGTAGTGGAAGCGCTCCCCGGGCGCGCGGTAGGGCGGCCGGTCGCCGTACAGCGGGAGGAAGTCGTCGGGCCGTTCCACCCGGTAGCACGGGAGGTCGCGCCACAGCGCGCCGTAGTCCTCGACGTAGCCGGGGGTGTCCTCGTCCTCCTCGGCGTAGTCGGCGATGCCGGAGGTGTGGGTGAGGAGGTGATGGACGGTGACGTCGTCGCGGAGCGTCGCGGGCCTGCGGGCCGCCGGCAGCACGTCGACCACCCGGTCCCCGACCGTCAGCCGTCCCTCGCCCACGAGGTCGAGCACCGCCGCGGCGGTGAACATCTTCGACATCGACGCGACACCGAAGCGCGTCCGCGTCGTCACGGGCACCCCGGCGGCCCGGTCGGCGAGGCCGTAGCACCCCTCGAGCAGCGTCTCCCCCGCCACGCTGAGGAGGACGGCCCCGGACAGCTCGTCGGCCTCGGCCCGCTCGGCGAGCCGCCGGTCGAGCGCCCGCAGGGCCTCCGTCGACATGTGGGGAGGGTCCCGCGCGCGGCCACCGCCGTCGAGCGGTTTCCTGGTGGGCATAGGTCCGGGGCTCCGGACGTTCACGGGTCGTAGAAACGTCAATCATCAGGAGGCAGCGGTGACCGGCATCCAGCTCGGCGTCTTCAGCGTCGGCGACGTCACGCCCGACCCGACGACGGGACGGACCCCGACCCAGCACGAGCGCATCAAGGCGCTCATGGAGATCGGGAGGAAGGCGGAGGAGGTCGGCTTCGACGTCTTCGCCCTCGGCGAGCACCACGACCACCCGTTCGTGCCGTCGGCGCTCACGACGATGCACGCGTTCCTCGCGGCGCAGACCGAGCGGCTGGTCTTCTCGACGTCGATCGCCCACATCACGACGAACGACCCGGTCCACATCGCCGAGCAGTACGCGATGCTCCAGCACCTGTCGGACGGGCGCGTCGACCTCATGTTCGGCCGCGGCAACACCGGCCCGGTGTACCCGTGGTTCGGCAAGGACATCCGCGACGGCATCCAGCTCGCCATCGAGAACTACGACCTGCTCCACACCCTGTGGCGCACCGACGTCGTCGACTGGCAGGGCAAGTTCCGCACGCCGCTGCAGGGGTTCACCTCGACCCCCCGCCCGCTCGACGGCGTCCCCCCGTTCGTGTGGCACGGGTCGATCCGCTCGCCGGAGATCGCCGAGCAGGCGGCCTACTACGGCAACGGCTTCTTCCACAACAACATCTTCTGGCCGTCGTCGCACGTGCGACGGATGGTCGGCTTCTACCGCCAGCGCTGGGAGCAGTACGGCCACGGCCCCGCCGACCAGGCGATCGTCGGGCTGGGCGGGCAGGTCTTCGTCCGCCCGAACAGCCAGGACGCGGTGCGGGAGTTCCGCCCGTACTTCGACGTCGCGCCGGTCTACGGGCACGGCCCGTCGCTCGAGGAGTACATGCGCGAGACCCCGCTGACGGTCGGCTCGCCGCAGCAGGTCATCGAGCGCACCCTGTCGTTCCGCGAGGTCGTCGGGGACTACCAGCGCCAGATGTTCCTCCTCGACCACGCCGGCCTGCCGCTCAAGACGGTCCTCGAGCAGATGGACCTCCTCGGCGAGCACGTGCTCCCGGTGCTGCGCGAGGAGTTCGCGAAGGGCCGTCCCGCGCACGTGCCCGACGCGCCGACGCACGCGTCGCTGCTGGAGAAGAAGGAGGCCGGGCTGCTGCTCCCGCGCCCCGCCCACGAGTCGGCCCGCCAGGCCGAGGAGGAGGTGTCGGCGTGACCGCCCGCCCCGCGTCGCGTCGGATCGCCGTCGTCAGCGGCGGTCTGTCGGAGACGTCCGCCACCCGACGCCTCGCCGACCGGCTCGGCGAGGCGACCGTCGCGGCGCTGGCCGCGCGCGGTGTCGCCGCCGAGGTCACGACCTTCGACCTGCGCCCGCGCGCCCACGACATCACCAACGCGATGCTCACCGGCTTCGCGGGGCGGTCGTTGCAGGCCGACCTCGACGCCGTCCTCGCCGCGGACGGCGTCGTGGCCGCGTCGCCGGTCTACTCCGGGGCGTACACGGGGCTGTTCAAGGGCTTCGTCGACCTGCTGGGCCAGGCCGCCTTCGACGGCACGCCCGTGCTGCTCGCCGCGACCGCCGGCACCGCCCGGCACTCCCTCGCGCTCGAGCACGCGATGCGTCCGCTGTTCAGCTACCTGCGCGCGCTCACCGTGCCGACCGGGGTCTTCGCCGCGAGCGAGGACTGGGGCGGCGACGGCGAGGCGGCCGGGGCGCTGTCGGGCCGGATCGAGCGCGCGGCCGGGGAGCTCGCGGATCTCGTCGCGTCCCGCGACCCCAAGCGGGTCGTCGACGAGTACGAGAACGCGCCCGCCTTCACCGACCTCCTGGGCTCCCTCCGCACCTCGTAGCTCTCGCCCGCCACGTCTGCGTTCGGACCGACGGAGGGCTGGGGTCGCGAGGCGGTGCGCCCGGCGGCGCATCGCGACAGACTCCGGGGGCGTGGGAGGCGACGGCGAGGCAGGCGACGGTGAGGTAGGCGACGGGGCGACCGACTGGTTCCTCGACGCCGACGGGCGCGGCAACCCGGCGTCGCGCCTGCGGCCGTGGACGAGCGGCAACCGGGTCGAGCCGCTCGTGCACGGACGGACGTACTTCCCTCGACTCGCCGACACCCTGGCCGGCGTGGGTCCCGGCGACCTCGTGCTCGTCGCCGGCTGGCGCGGCGACCCCGACGAGCTCCTGACGGACGACGGTCCCACGGTGGGCGAGGCCCTGTCGGCCGCGGCGCGGCGGGGCGCCACGGTGCGCGGCCTCCTGTGGCACTCCCACCTCGACGCGTTCCGGCTCACGCACGAGGAGAACCGCGGGCTCGCGCTGTCCGTGGAGGACGCGGGCGGCCGCGTGCTCCTCGACCAGCGCGTGCGGCCGTTCGGCTGCCACCACCAGAAGTTCGTCGTCGTCCGGCACGCGGGGCGGCCCGAGCGCGACGTCGCGTACGCGGGGGGCCTCGACCTCGGGCACGGCCGCCGTGACGACGACCTCCACCACGGCGACCCGCAGACCCGTCGCTTCGCCGACGTCTACGGCCCGACACCGGCGTGGCACGACGTCCAGGTCGCGGTGTGCGGGCCCGCGGTCGCCGACGTCGAGGACTCCTTCCGGGAGCGCTGGGAGGACGACTCCCCCGTCTCGCTGCTGCTGTGGCACGTCGTGCCCGACCTCGTGCACGGGGTCGACCGCCGCGCCGACCCGCTGCCACCGCCCCGACCCGCACCCGCGCCGCACGGCTCGTGCGCCGTGCAGGTGCTCCGCACGTACCCGCGGCGGCACGTGCGTCACCACCCGTTCGCCCCCTCGGGCGAACGGAGCGTCGCGAGGGCCTACCTCAGGGCCCTGCGCCGGGCGCGGCGGCTCGTCTACGTCGAGGACCAGTACCTGTGGTCGACGGAGGTGGCGAAGGTCTTCGCCGACGCCCTGCGCGACAACCCGCGCCTGCAGCTCGTCGCCGTCGTCCCGCGCCACTCCGAGAACGGGGGTGCCGGCGACCTCCCGATGTCCGTCGGGCACGCCCGGGCGCTGCGGCGCGTGAAGGACGCGGGCGGCAGGCGGGTCGTGGTCGTCGACCTGGAGAACGACCGCGGGCTGCCGGTGTACGTCCACGCGAAGGTGTGCGTCGTCGACGACGTGTGGGCGTGCGTCGGCAGCGACAACTTCAACCGCCGCTCGTGGACCTACGACGCCGAGCTGACCGTCGCCGTCCTCGACGCCGCGCGCGACGAGCGGGTGCCTGCGGACCCGGCCGGGCTCGGCGACGGCGCCCGCGTGTTCGCGCGCGGGCTGCGGCTGCGGCTCATGGCCGAGCACCTCGGTCTCACCGACGCCGACGGCCGGCTCGAGCACCCCGCGGCCGCCGACCACCTCCTCGACCCCGACGCCGCGGTGCACGCCGTGCGCGCGTGCGCCGAGGAGGTGGACCGCTGGCACGGGCGCGGTCGCCGGGGCCCACGTCCGCACGGGCGGCTGCGGAGCCACCCGTGGGAACGTCCGCGGGCGTGGCAGGTGGCGCTGGGCGCCCCGGCGTACCACCTCACCGTCGACCCCGACGGGCGGCCACGCGCGCTGCGGCGCCGGGGCGGCTACTGACCCGTCGTCGAGGACCGGGCGACGGCGGGCGCCGGGTCCGGGGCGAGCGCCCCGCCCGTCGCCTCGAGCAGCACCCGGACCGTCGCCGCCGGCTCGTCCCACGGCGGCAGGTGACCGGACCGCTCGAACCACCGGACGGTCGCGCCCGGCACGGCCGCCGCCGCCCGGGCCGCCTGCTGCGGCAGGCAGAGCCCGTCCCGCCGGCCCCAGCCGAGCGTCACGCGGCGCCCGGCCACCGCACCGGCCGGGACGGTCACCGCCGGGCGCCGGCTCGCGATCCACCGCAGGCCCGGCAGGAACGACGCCGTGCGCCCGAAGCGGCGCGAGCCGTCGACGACGACGTCGCGTGGCAGCGCGACCGGTCGCGGGGACAGCGGCCGCAGCAGGAGGGCACGGGCCGCGCCGAGCGCGACCAGGTGCGGGACCAGTCCGCGCAGGACGTGGACGAGGACGGTCGCGGTCCACGCGACGAGCACGAACCACGCCCGCCCGAGCGCTCCCCAGTAGCCGCTCGGCGCGAGGGCGACGACGTGCCCGCCGTGGCCGCGGCGCAGCAGCTCGAGGACGACCTCGCCCCCCATCGAGCTGCCCACGAGGTCCGCACCCAGCAGGTCCTCCGCCGCGAGGGTCGCCTCGACGGCGTCGACGAGCGTCGCCAGGGCGAAGGGCCCGGGCAGCGGCGGCGAGTCGCCGAAACCGGGCAGGTCGAGCGTCACGACCTCGCGGTGGCGCGCGAGCGGCTCGAGCACCGGTCGCCAGCAGTCGGAGGTCGCCCCGAGGCCGTGGACGAGGACGAGGGGCTCGCCGGAGCCGTGGCGCTGGACGCGAAGCACCCGCCGACAGTGCGACGTCGGCCCCGGCTCCGCCAGCCGAGCGGGTCGGCCTAGGCGTTCGTTGACGCCTCGACCACCAGCCGCGCGCCCGCAGTCATGAGCGTGAATGCGTCCGGCAACCGGTCCGCCACCACCCGCTGGGCCGTGAAGCCGCTGCAGTGCATCGGAGACACCAGTCGCAGCCCTCGGTCCACCAATCCCTCCACCGTCTTGTCGATCTTCTCACGCGTGATCCCCGCGTGGGCGAGGTGGAAGCCGCCGAGGATCCCGTGCAGGCGGTCGTTGCCGGTGAGGCGGGCGGCGTGGTCGAGCGAGCTCAGCACACCGGAGTGCCCGCATGGGTCGAGCACGACCAGCCCCACGCCCGTGACGTCGACGACGAGCGTCATGTAGTCCTCGATGGGGTCCGGGCCGACCCGGCCGTCCCGCACGGACACCCGACCGACGGGCACCTCGTGCTCGAAGTCGACGGTGATGGGGATCTCACCGCTCGTCGTGATGCCGGGCGCGAGGTCGAGGGGCTCGCGCACGGCCATGACGGCTGCTCCCGCGTCCACGAGCTGCCGCTCGGTAAGGCCACGGTTGAAGTACTGGATCATGACGTCGGGTCGGCGGATGGACCGGGGCAGGAATGCCGAGGGGTGGACGACGATCGGCACCCGCCGTCCGATCGCCCCGAGCGCCGCGTAGATCCCTCCGAAGTGGTCGGGGTGGCCGTGGCTCAGCACCACCTGGTCGACCTGGGTGAGGTCGACACCGAGGACATCGGCGTTGTGGAGGATCGGGACACCGCTCATGCCCGCGTCGAAGAGGATCCGCGTCGTGCGACCGGCGGTCGTCGCCTCGAGGAGGAAGGAGATGCCGTTCTCCGCGAGCGGCGTGCCGCGCCGCGGCAGGAAGTGCTCCACCATGCCCTGCCGGGTGACGGTGGCGGAGTTCTGCATGAGCATGTCGATGTAGTTGTCGACGAGGACGGTGACGACGAGCCGGTCACAGGTCTGCACGGTGCTCTCCTCCGGGCTGCGGTGCGGCGGGGTGGTGATCGGACGACGGATCCTCAGGCGGCTGCGGGCTCGCTCGACAGCACCGCGGTCGCGTGGGCGGCGAGCGTCATCCCCATACCGTGGACGAGGGAGACCGTCGCCCCGGGGACCTGTCGCCGCCCGGCCGTCCCACGCAGCTGCTGCACCGCCTCGACGACGAGGAACATCGAGAGCATCCCCGGGTGGGTGTACGACAGACCCGCGCCGTTCGTGTTGAGGGCGAGTCGCCCACCGGGTGCCACGGCGCCGCCGCTCACGAAGTCGCCCCCTTCGCCCTTCCCGCAGAACCCGAGGTCCTCCAGCAGGACCAGGAGGCTGATGGTGAAGGCGTCGTAGACGTGCGCGGTGTCGACGTCGTCGAGCGTGACACCGGCCATGGTCAGGGCCCTGCCGGCGCTCGCGGCCGCCTCGGTCGCGGTGAGGTCCGGCATCTGCGAGACGCTGCGGTGGTTGACGGCCTCACCTGTGCCGAGCAGATAGACCGGCCGCGAGGGGAGATCACGCGCTCGATCCGCGGAGGTGACGACGACGGCCCCTCCGCCGTCGGTCACGAGGCAGCAGTCGAGCTTGTGGAGCGGGTCCGCGATCATCCGCGACGACAGCACGTCCTCGACCGTGAGGGGCGTCGGGTACGGGGCGTCGTCGGTCAGGAGCGACCACTGGCGAGCCGAGACGGCCAGCTCGGCCAGCTGCTCGCTCGTCGTGCCGTACTGCGCCATGTGGCGCCGGGCGATCATCCCGAAGGCCCCCACAGGGTGGAGAAGCCCGTACGGCGCCTCGTAGGGCGACTGCTCGGCCATGCTCACCAGGGAGCCGGCGTCGCTGCGCTGCGTGCTCCCGTAGGCGATGACGGCGACCGAGCACAGGCCCGCCCGGATGGCAGCGGCCGCGTGCCCGAGCTGCGCGACGAACGCGCAGCCGCCGATGGCCGTCGAGTCCGTGAAGCGGGGTCGCACACCGAGGTACTCCGCCAACGTCAGCGTCGGCATCGCGTAGTAGGAGGAGGACGTGAAGAGACCGTCGACGTCCTCCAGCCGCAGGCCCGCGTCGGCCAGCGCCCGGGTGACGGCGACGGCCATCAGGCCCACGGGTGAGCGGCCCTCCGTCCTGAAGGTGTCGACCTGCGCCGCGCCGACGACCGCTGCTGCCGTGCTCATCCGCGAGCCTCCTCCGGGTCGGTCCGTCCCGTCACCACGTCGAGGCGCAGGAGCGTGAGGTCGGGGTCGACGTCGTCGAACCCGACACGGACCCTGGCGCCGACGGCGAGGTCCGTGGGCTCCGGGACGGCGGCCAGCACGCGGAACCCCTCGTCGAGGTCCGCCAGCGCCAGCGTCAGCGGCGTGGCGAAGTGCGGGTGCGGGGCACGGTGCTGGGTGGTCCAGGAGTGGACGACCCCGCCTCCCTCGGCACGCTCCACCGTGAGGGCTGTCTCGGAGCCGCACCCGGGACACACGGTGCGGAGCGGGAAGACCACGCGGGCGCACGACGTGCAGCGCTGGAAGACGAGCTCGTGCTCGCGGAGCCGGTCGTAGAACAGGCGCTCCTCACCCCGCGGCACGAAGGCGGGCCGCGTGGGCCGCTCGCTCACCGGGCCACCGCCACGGACCGCAGCGCCCCGAGCACCGCGTCCGTCATGTCGCGGGTGGTCGCGGTCCCGGACAGGTCCGGCGTGCGGACCTCACCGTCCTCGAGCACCCGGCGGACCGCCCCGAGCACCGTCTCGCCGGCCTCCGGCTCGCCGAGGTGCTCGAGCATGAGGGCGGCGGACCAGATCTGCCCGACCGGGTTCGCGGTGCCGCGGCCGGCGATGTCGGGAGCGGAGCCGTGGACGGGCTCGAACATGGAGGGTGCGGTCCTCTCGGGGTTGAGGTTGGCCGAGGGCGCCATGCCCATGCTCCCGACCACGACGGCGCCGATGTCGGTGAGGATGTCGCCGAAAAGGTTCGACCCGACGACGACGTCGAGCTCGTGCGGATGGCTCACGAACCGCGCCGCCAGGGCGTCGACGTGCACGAGCCGACCGGAGACGTCCGGATGGCGGTCCATGACGTCGCGGAAGACCTCGTCCCAGAAGGTCATCGAGTGGATGATCCCGTTGGACTTCGTGGCGGACGTGAGGCGACCGCTGCGCCGCCGTGCCTGCTCGACGGCGTACTCGATGACCCGCTCGGTCCCGCGTCGCGAGAACACGGCCTGCTGCACCGCGGCCTCGTGCGGCGTGCCGGGGAACATGCGTCCGCCGACCTGCGAGTACTCGCCCTCGGAGTTCTCCCGCACGACGAGGATGTCGATGCCGGCGCCGGTGTCGCGGAGAGGGCTGCGGACCCCTGGCAGCAGGACCGCCGGACGTAGGTTGACGTACTGGTCGAACGCCCGTCGGATGGGGACGAGCAGGCCCCACAGCGAGACGTGGTCGGGAACGGAGGGGTCGCCGACGGCGCCGAGCAGGATCGCATCGTGACGAGCGAGGAGCGCGAGGCCGTCGGACGGCATCATGACGCCGTGCTGCTGGTAGTACGCACAGCTCCACGGGTACTCGCGGAAGTCGACGGTGAAGCCGTGCAGGGACGCGACCGCCTCGACCACCTCGATGGCTGCCGGCACGACCTCCTGCCCGATCCCGTCGCCGGGCAGCACCGCCACGGAGTAGCGCGCGGTGGGGACGTCCGTCACTTGATCGCCATGGGGTTGACGGGCGAGCCGACCGCCCGGGTGAACGGCAGCGGCGGGGCGCAGAAAAAGAAGTCGTACTGCCCGTCCTCCCGGCAGTGCGCCGCCAGCTCCTCCAGGTCGAAGATCTCCCCGATCCACAGCCCCATCCCCACGATGAAGACGCAGTGGAGGGGCTGGAACACGTCCGGGGTCTCGTTGGGGAGCACCTCCATGCCCCATGTGTCCACGGCCAGGCCGGCGATGTCGCGGCCCGCGACCCACGGCACGCTACCCAGGCCGAGGCCGGGTGCCGGTCCACCGGCGTAGTCGCCCCAGTTGCCCTTGCGCTCGCCCATCATCCCGGTCCTGACCATGACGAAGTCGCCTGCTCCGACGGTGACGCCGTGGGCCTGCTCGGCCGCCTCGAGGTCGTCGGCGGTGATGGCGTAGCCGGGCTCGAGGGCGTCGACGCCCTTGACGTGCGCGATGTCGAGCAGGACCCCGCGGCCCGCCATCTGGTCGGTGGCCTGGCTGATCGCGCCGCGCCGCGCGCCCTTGCTCGTCACGGTGTCCGGCGACAGCCCGTTGTACATGTGGCCGTCGAAGAAGATGTGGGCGAGCGCGTCCCACTGGGTCGAGGACTGCAGCGCCATGATGACGAGGTCGTCGGTGCCCCGCAGGTGCCGGTCGCGTCCGGAGTAGAACTCGTCCACCACCGTCCCCATCGAGATGTCGCCGCCGTCGCGGAACATGAGGTGGATGGGGTTGAAGCGGCCGCCGAAACCCCCGCTCACCTGTGGTCCCGTCGCGTCCATCGGGAGGGAGAGCGAGATGCGGGTCCCCGACCGGATGCACGCGGCGGCGCGCGCGACGCGTTCCGGCGTCACGTGGTTGAGGGTGCCGCGCTCGTCGTCGTCGCCCCAGCGGCCCCAGTTGGAGTACCGGCGGCTCAGCTCGCGGACGGTCTCGACGCTGGGTGTCTGCTCGGCCATGTCGGGCTCGCTTCCGTGGGTGGTGGGGACGGTCGTCCCATGGGTGGTCATCGCCCGGCCCCCGCACCGACGGCGGTGGGTCGCGTGGAGCGCGCGCCGGCGTCGTACCGCGTCCCGGCCGGGTAGTCCCCGGACCGCAGGCGGTGCTTCTCCGGCTTCGCCGTGGGCGTCTTGGGCAGGCTCGTGATCGTCTCGACGTACCGGGGGACCTTGAACGCCGCGAGGTGCTCCTCGCACCACTCGACGACCGAGACCGGGTCGACGGTGTGCCCGGGCCGGGGCACGACGAACGCGCACAGCTCCTCGTCGGTGAGCTCCGAGGGAACCCCGATGACACCGGACTCGAGGACGTCGGGGTGGCGGTTGATGACCATCTCCACCTCCAGCGACGACACGTTCTCGCCGCGTCGGCGGACGATGTCCTTGAGGCGGTCCACGAAGAAGAACCGGCCCTCCTCGTCCTGCCACGCGCTGTCACCCGTGCGGAGCCAGCCGTCGACCAGGGTCTCCGCGGTCTTGTCCGGGTCCTTGAAGTAGCCGAGCATGAGCGCGGGGCTGCGGAGCGCGAGCTCTCCGACCTGGCCGCGCGGCAGCTCCGTCCCGTCCTCGCCGATGATCATGGCCTCCGTGAGCGGGAGCGAGGGGTCGGGGTGGGAACGGGGCACCCCCATCGAGCCGGGGACCCGCTCCCCGTCGATCGGCTCGAGCAGCCCGAACGTCGTCTCGCTCATGCCGAAGCCGGAGACGCACGCCAGGCCGAACCGCTCCTCCACCTGCATGCGCACCTCGTGCGGCAGCGCAGGCACGCCGTACGCCACGCGGACGCAGTGGTCCCGGTCCTCCGGCGACGGGGTGCTCTTCGAGAGGATGACCGTCATCGCGCCGATGAAGTTGAACACCGTCACGCGGTGCCGGCGCACGTCGGGCCAGAAGCGGCTCGCGCTGAAGCGCGGGGCGAGCACGAGGGCGCCCTCCGCGCCGATCGCGCCCATCGTCGAGTACGCCTGCGAGTTGATGTGGAACAGCGGCAGGCAGGCGTAGATCCGGTCCCCCTTCTCCATCCGCATCCAGTGGGGGTAGGCCTGCCCGGTGAGCACGTAGTTCCGGTGCGGCTGCATGACCCCCTTGGGTCTGCCGGTGGTCCCGGACGTGTAGATGAGGCTGATGACGTCGTCGCCGTCGATGTCGACCGCAGGCGCCGCCCCCGCCAGCGCCTCCGCGTGGGCCACGAAGTCGTCGAGCCCGTCGGCCGCACCCAGCGACATCGTCGTGCGCAGCGAGGCCGACGAAGCACCGATGCGGTGGAACAGCTCGGCGTGCGCCGGGTCGACGAGCGCGAACGCCGCCTCGGAGTGCTCGACGAGGTAGCGGGCCTCGTCGTACTTGAAGCCGGTGTTGACCGCGACGAGGACCGCTCCGATCTTGGCGAGCCCGAGCCACGCGTGGAGGAAGCCGGGGCTGTTGTCCGCCATGAAGGCCACACGGTCCCCCTTGCGCACCCCCAGCTCGTGCCAGAGGGCGGCGGCACGGTCGACCGCGGCGTCGAAGTCCGCGTAGGACTGCTCCTCGTCCTCCCAGATGAGGAAGGGGGCCGTCGGGTTGCGCTCGGCCGTCCCCTCCAGGAACGTCCGCACGTCCAGCCGTCGCGGGTCCATCAGTCGTCCTCCTGCGTCGTCGAGCCGCACGCGGCGGTCCGGTCAGTGGGTGGCGCGAGCCGCCGAGCCCTTGGGGGCCACGGCGTCGCGTGAGGTGGTGACGTCGACGAGCACCGGGCCCGGGGTCGCGAGGGCCCGCTCGACGGCCGAGGCCAGCTCGGCGGGCTTCTCGACCCGCAACCCGGTGACCCCGAGGGACTCCGCGACGCGCGCGAGGTCGACGTCCCGGAAGTGCCACAGCTCGTGGTGGCGGCCGTGGAGCGACCCGCCGTACGCCACCGTGTAGGGGTTGATCTCCTGGTTGAGCGAGGCGTTGTCGTTGACGACGACCGTGACGGGGATCCCCCACCGTGCCGCGGTCTCGAGCTCGGCGAGGTGGTAGTACAGGCCCCCGTCCCCCGTGAACACGACGACCGGCCGGTGCCGCCGGGCCACCTGCGCGCCGATCCCGGCCGGCAGCGCCCAGCCGAGGGAGCCGGCCGCGCGGACGAACCCCTGCCCGGGCCGGCTGAGGTCGAGGTAGCCGGCGGTCCACATGCCGGCGTGCCCGGTGTCGGCGACGACGAGGGCGTCGTCCGGCAGGAGCTGGCCGAGCTCGTCGGTGAGGCGCTCGGGACGCAGCGGCACCTCGTCCGACTGGACGTGGTGGGCCACGGACGCCCGCCAGGACGCCGTGAGCGCGGCGGCTCGCTCGCGCCAGGCCGCGGTCGCGGCGGTGTCGACGTCGCCGAGGGCGTCGAGGAAGGCGCGGAGGCCGAGGCGGGCGTCGGCGACGACACCCACGGTGTCGGGGAAGTGACGGCCCGGCTCGGTCGGGTCGATGTCGAGGTGGACCACCCGGGTGCCGGACGACGGGACCTGCCACGTGAGCGTGACCTGGCTGCCGGTCTGGCTGCCGACGTACATCACGAGGTCGGCCTCGAGCAGCACGTGGTTGGCGCTCGCGCGGGCGTACAGGCCGGGGATGCCGACGGCGAGCGGGTGGTCGGCGGGGACCGTGTCCTTGCCGTTGAGAGACGTGGCGATCGGGGCCCCGAGCCGCTCGGCGAGCGCGACGACCTCCGCGGCGGCCCCGGACGCGCGCACGCCCCCGCCGGAGACGAGCACGGGGCGGCACGCCGCCCGCAGCGCCTGCACGGCGGCCGCCACCGCCAGCGGGTCGGGCGCCGTCCTCACCGCGGGGACGGCGTGCTCGTACGGCTGCGGGACCTCCGCGTCGATGGTCTGCGACTCGACCACGTCCCCCGTGTGCCCGGCGAGCTCGAGGTGCACCGGACCAGGTTTGCCGGACGTGGCGTCGCGGAAGGCCTGCGCGAGCTGGTCCGGGAGGCGCGCGGCGTCGTGGACCTGGCGGCTGGAGCGTGTGACGGGCTTGAAGAGCGGGAAGTCCTCGATCTCCTGGTAGTAGTTGCGGCCACGGCTGTACTCGTACGGTCCGCCCGTGACGGCCAGCACCGGCGAGCACCCGAGGTAGGCGTCCCGCAGGCCGGCGGCGAGGTTCGCGGCGCCGATGTTCTGGGCCATGCACACGCCGGGCCGGCCGCTGGCGCGCGCGTAGCCGTCGGCCATGTAGGCCGCCGCCTTCTCGCCGTGGGCGACGATCCGGCGGATGGAGGTCTCCTCCTCCATCGCCACGAGCGTCGCACTCAGGACCGTCGGCACGAGGAAGACGGCACTCACGCCGTAGGCGTCCAGAGACCGGGCCAGGTAGCGCGCGCCTGACATCTCGCTCACGGGTGCTGCCCTCCGGTGTCCGCTGGCGGAGCGTCCTCGCTCCCGGCCAAGTGTCTTGTCTAACAAGACGTCGTCTCGAAAGCATGCCCGGCGCGGTCGGAGAGTGTCAAGCCTCGTGACGTCGTCGCGCCGGTAGCCTCGACGGCGACGCCGGCCAGCCCTACGGAAGGTGCCGATGAGCAGCACAGACACCGCGAACGGCACGCGCTCGAGCGTGCTGTCGAGGGCCATCACCCTCTTCGAGCTCGTCGCGATGCAGTCCGAGGGGATCGGCGTGCGCGAGGCCGCCCGCCGTACCGGGATCGACCGGAGCGCGGTCAGCCGGATCCTCACGCAGTTCGAGGAGCTCGGGTACATCGAGCAGGAGCGCGAGCGGGGGCTCTACCGGGCCGGCCCGCGGCTCTTCGCCCTGGTGGCCGCGCTGGCCGAGCGGGACTCCCTCAGCCGCGCCGCGAGACCCGCCCTCCGCGGCCTCGTCGACCGGTTCAACGAGACGTGCTACCTCGCGGCCCGGATGGACGACGAGCTCGTGTTCCGCGACAAGGTCGACTGCGAGCACACGATCCGCTACGTCATCGAGATGGGGAAGCCGTTCCCCCTGGTCAGCGGCGCCTCCGGCATGGCGATCCTCAGCGGGATGACCGACGAGGAGGTCGAGGCGGTCCTCCGCAAGCCCATCGACGCGCACACGGCCCAGAGCTTCACCGAGGCGGACCAGGTGCGGGCGCAGGTCGTCCGGGACCGCGAGCTCGGCTACTCCTTCAGCCCGGGCCGGTGGGTACCCAACGGGGCGGGCATCGCGGCACCGTTCTTCGACGCGTCCGGTCGGTGCGCCGGCGCGCTCACCCTCTCCTGCCCCGCCGACCGGCTGGCGACGATGTCGGTGCAGGAGATCGGCGAGGCCGTCCGCGACGCCGCGCGCTCGCTGTCGCAGCGCCTCGGTCACGTCCCGGGCTGAGCGCCCCGGCGGTCACCGACGACGAAGTCGGCGACCTGGCTGCGCGTCGCGCACCACATGCCGGCCGCCCGGGCGGTCGACACGATCTCGCTGAGGGCGAGCAGACCCGCCGGGCGGCACCCGACGTGGGCGTGGAGGGTGACGTCGACGTAAGCGAGCCGGTCGGTCCCGACGATCGCCCGGGCCTCGTACTCGAAGCTGCGTGCGAGGTCGCTGACGGGGCGGCCGTACCGCACGGTCATCGGCAGGTCGTTGGTCTCCAGGCCGAACGGCAGCGCGGTGATGGGTCCCGCCGGGGTGTCGAGCCGGTAGGGCAGGTCCGCGTCGAACACGTCCCCGAACCAGTCGTAGCCCGCGGCAGCGAGGAGCTCGGCCGTGAGGGCGCTCGGCGTGCACCGCGGGCTGATCCAGCCACGCGGCCGACGCCCTACCAGGCGGCCGAGCGCGTCGGCGCACCGCTCGACCTCCTCGGCCTCCGCGTCCCGCCCCAGGAGCGCCGGGATCCGGTTCTGCGCCCAGGCGTGGGCCGCGACCTCGTGCCCCGCGGCGGCGACGGCCTCGACGGTGCCGGGGCGGGTCTCGGTGAGGCAGCCGCTGACGTAGAAGGTCGCGGGCACGTCGAGGCGGCGCAGCAGGTCGAGGACCGCCGGCACGCCGGTGCGCCAGCCGTAGTCGGCCCAGCCGCGTGCCTGGTGGTCGAGCGCACCCGCGGGCAGGGGGTTGCCCATGGGTCCGAGACCCGGGGCGACGCCCGGCTCCCACTGCTCGTACATGATGTTGACGACGAGGGCCCCACGGGACCCGGAGGGCCAGCTGGACGGCGGCTGAGGGCTCACGGACTGCTCCAAAGTGTGGGGAGGACGGCGGCGAGCAGCCCGCCGAGTGCGCCCGGATCGACCAGGCCCTCGGTGACCGCCCTCCGCACGAGGTCGACGGACGGCGCCAGGTCGTCCGACCCGACGAAGGGGTAGTCGGTGCCGAGGACGAGCCGCCCGGGCGGCAGCACCTGCGCGGCGAGACGCAGTGTCTCCGGCGAGCTGTTGGCGGTGTCGAAGAGGAGCCGGTCGAGCAGCTCCGCCCGTGGCAGCGAGGCTCCCATCCGCCGCGCCTCGAGCTCCCACCGCCAGCGCAGGCGGTGCAGCAGGAAGGGCAGCGTCCCGCCGAGGTGGGGCACCACCCACGTGATGGCCGGGAACCGCTCGATCACCCCCCCGGCGACCAGGCGGACGGCCACGACCGTGTCCTCGAAAGGCGCCCCGACGGACCACTCCATGCCGTGGTCGGTGAGCGCCCCACGTGCGCAGAAGCCATCCGGGTGCAGGAGGACGAGCGATCCCGTCTCGGCGAGGGCGCCCCACACGGGGTCCCACCGGGGCAGGTCGATGGCCGCGGTGTCGATGTGCGTCGGGATGCAGTAGCCGGCGAAGCCGGTGAGGTCGCGGGCTCGCCTCGCCTCCTCGACGGCCGCCTCGACGTGGGGCAGGGGCAGCGACGCGAGGAAGCGGAACCGGTCCGGGTGCGCCGCGACCACCTCGGCGCACCCGTCGTTGAAGGCGCGGACGAGCCTGCTGCGGGTGACGGGGTCCGGGTGCCACACGTTCATCGAGGCGAAGCCCAGGAGCTGCACGTCGATCCTCGCGGCGTCCATGAGCGCGAGCCGGCGGTCGTACGCCCCGAGGAAGGCCGGCTCCGTCGTGACGAGGGGGTGGTCGAGGAAGGCCCGGGCGACCTCTGCGTGCGGGCCCGCGCCCCGCGCCGCCTCGCGGACGACGGCGACGTACCCGGGCGGGTAGACGTGACCGTGGACGTCGACGACGGCGTCCCCGGGCACGGCCGCGTGCGCAGCGGCCGGCGCCCCGCTCACCGCCCGACCCTCGACGACAGCCACTCGCGCACGGACTCGTCGTGCCGCCCGAGCGTGGGCGGTGGCCGGTGGGCACCGGGTGTGCGCTCGCGGCCGTCGTGGCCGAACAGCCGGAGCGGTGGACCCGGGAGCGACGTCGGGCCGAGCGTCTCGTGGTCGACGGTGACCACGAGACCCTGGCTGCGGGTCTGCTCCCACTCGTAGACCTCGTCGAGGGTGCGGACCACGCCGCACGGCACCCCGGCGCGGCTGAGCAGCTCGAGGACCTCGCCGACGTCCCGCTCGGCGAACGACGCCTCGAGACGCGCGACGAGGAGGTTGCGGTTGCGCACCCGCTCGTCGTTGGTCGCCAGACCCTCGGCACCCGGGTCGAGACCCAGGGCGGAGCAGAGCGCCCGCCACAGCGCCTCCGAGCCGCAGGCGACCTGGACGGCGCCGTCACCGGCGCGGAACAGGCCGTACGGGGCGATCGAGGGGTGGTGGTTACCACGAGCCCTCGGCACCTCGCCGGCGACGGTCCACCGCGTCCCCTGGAAGGAGTGCGCGGCGACGACGGAGGCGAGCAGGGACGTCCTCACGACCTGGCCGGTCCCGGTCCGTTCCCGTTCGTGCAGCGCGGCGAGCACGCCCACGGCGCCGTTCATGCCCGCGAGGAGATCGCCCACCGGGACCCCCACCCGCTGCTCCTCCCCGGGGGCCGCGCCGGTCAGGGACATGAGTCCGGCCTCACCCTGGGCGATCTGGTCGTACCCCGCACGCCCTCCGTCCGGGCCGTCGTGCCCGAAGCCCGTGATGGACAGGACGACCAGCCGGGGGTTGAGGGCGCGCAGCACCTCGAGGCCCAGGCCGAGTCGCTCGAGGACACCGGGACGGAAGTTCTCGACGAGCACGTCGGCCTCGACGAGGAGCGCTCTCAGCACGCCGAGGTCCGCCTCGAGTCGGAGGTCGAGGACGACGGACTCCTTGTTCCGGTTGCACGAGAGGAAGTACGTCGACTCCTCCTGCCCGGCAGGACCGACGAACGGTGGTCCCCAGCGGCGGGTGTCGTCGCCCTGCGGCGACTCGACCTTGACGACCCGTGCCCCGAGGTCACCGAGCATCATTGCCGCGTGGGGTGCGGCGAGGGCCCGGCCGAGATCGACGACGAGCAGCCCGGCGAGCGGTCCCTCGTTCACGTCGCACCCCCGCGGTGGCGGGCGAGGGCCCGGGCCACGACGTCCTCGTCGCCGTCGGCGATCGCGTCGACGAGCTCGCGGTGCACCTCGAGGCGGTCGCGACGGTAGGCGGCGGCCGTCGCAGGGTCGTCGGCGTCGCTGCGCGCCTGCTCCGAGCACCGGTCGATGACCTCGAGCGTCGCCAGGTACATCGCCCGCAGCATCTCGTTCGGCGTGACCTTCGCGATCGCCTCGTGGAGCGACCACACCGCCCGTACGAACGCGTCGTGGTCGTCGACCGCTGCCTCGAGGGGGCGGAGCCGGGACCGCAGCCGGCGGAGGTCGGCGGCGGTGCGCGACCGGGCGGCGTCGGCGACGACGAGCGGCTCCAGTGCCTCGCGGATGGCGAGGGCGTCGGCGAGCGTCGTCGCGTGGCCGTGAACGGACAGCAGGGTGTGACGCAGGCGGACGACCGGCCCGGTGCCCGCGACGAACACACCGCCTCCGCGGCCGGGTCGCACCTCGACGACGCCACGGTCCACGAGCAGGCGCACCGCCTCGCTCACCGTCGCGCGTCCGAAGCCGGAGCGCAGCCGCCACCCGTCGATGGTGCCGACCGGGTCACCCGCCGTCAGTCCCTCCGCGGCGATGGTGCGCTCGACCTCGCCGGCGAGGGCCTGGGCACGCGTGGCGGGGGCCTGGGTCGGCATGCGGCGAACGTACCCACGGCGACCGACGACATTCAAGCGAAAGGTTGCAATGTTTAGGTGGGATGGTCGACAGTGTGCTTGCCGGTCGGCTCCCGCTCGACCGCGCCTGGAGGTGGGGTCACCGTGCGCCTTGTCGGTGTGCACGTCGACGGACGTCGCCACGTCGCGCGGCGGGACGGCGAGGACCTCGTCGTGCTCGCCCCCGTCGAGGACTTCTGGGCGGATCCCACGGCCTCGCTCACGGCGCCGGGGCAGGGCCCGCGCCTCCCGTCGGCGGGGACGGCGATCGCCCACCCCGTCCCGGACGGCGCTCGTGTCCTCTGCCTGGGACTCAACTACCGCGCGCACGCGGCGGAGGGGTCGTTCCGGCCCCCGGAGCACCCCCTGCTGTTCGGTCGGTGGACCGCTTCGCTCGTCGTCGACGGCACCCCGGTGACCGCACCGGTGGACGAGGTGGGGCTCGACTGGGAGGGCGAGGTGGCCGCCGTCGTGGGACGCCCGCTGGACCGCGTCGACGCGGACACGGCTCGCGAGGCGGTCCTCGGGTACGCGGCCTTCAACGACCTCACGGCGCGTCGCGCGCAGAAGCTGACGTCGCAGTGGACCCTCGGCAAGAACGCCGAGGGCTCCGGGCCGATGGGTGACCTGGTCACGGCGGACGAGGTGGGGGACCTCCGGGACGGCCTGCGCCTGCAGACGCTGGTCGGTGACGAGGTCGTCCAGGACGCGTCGACCGCCGACATGCTCTTCGAGGTCGGCGACGTGCTCGCCCTCGTCAGTCGCACGATGGTGCTGCGTCCCGGCGACGTCCTCGTGACGGGCACCCCCGAGGGCGTCGGCTACGTGCGGACCCCGCCCCGGTACCTGCGCCCGGGCGACACGGTGACCGTGCGCATCGAGCGCGTCGGCTCGGTGTCCACGCCCGTCGTGGCACCCCGCCCGGCCTCCGGCTGAGCCGCACCCGCCGGTCACCCGCCGGTCACCCCGAGGCCGTCGAGCACGGCGACCACCCCGCCGCCGTACGCGAGCGCGATGACCGACACCCGCGCCGCGCGTGGGCTCACGACCGCGGCGAGTCGTTCCCCGACGGCGAGACCGGCGACCGTGCAGGCGAGGATCAACGGCCACAGCCACCACTGGTACTCCGGCAGGCCCTCAGGCAGCGCCACCGCCTTCCCGACGAAGGCGGCGAGACCGAGGGTGGCGAACACCGGCTGGACCGTGGCCGCGAACTGCCGGTGCTCCCACCGGGTCAGGACCGCGTAGATGCTGACGGTGGGTCCGCTGACGCCGGCCGTCGCGCTCATGAAGCCCGAGGCGGCCCCGGAGAGGATGCCGGTCGGCAGCCTCGCCGCGGTGCGCGTGCGGTTCCCCGTCACGACGAGGGACAGGGTGAGCGCCACGACGACGAGGACGCCGATGGACACCTGGAGGACCGGCCCGCCGAGGCGGGCCGCCACGAGGGCGCCGGGGATCACGGCGACGAGGGCCGGGACCGCGAGCAGCGCGTACTGACGCCAGTCGATGAGCCGCCACACGCGGGTGATGACGAGGCACGACGACGCCGCGCCGCAGACGTTCACCATGAGCACGCCGTCGACGGGACCCACCGCGAGGACGAGGA
Source organism: Aquipuribacter nitratireducens (assembly GCF_037860835.1). NCBI lineage: Bacteria > Bacillati > Actinomycetota > Actinomycetes > Micrococcales > Intrasporangiaceae > Aquipuribacter > Aquipuribacter nitratireducens. Next base: position 134,015 of record NZ_JBBEOG010000007.1, read on the forward strand.
CGGGCGCGAGCACGAGTGCGAACCCCATCCCCGACACGCGCTGGGCCACCGCACCGAGCAGGACCGCCGCCGCGACGACGAGCGCCACGAGCACAGCGATCAGCTCCCGGCCGGTGGTCGGGGTGCGGGGAGAGGCGCTCGGCAGCGGGGTCCGGCGCTCCTCACCCGGCCACGAGCGCCGGGCGGCGCGTGAGCAGCTCCCGGGGGTTGTCGTCGAGCGCCTTCGCGACTGCCTGGGGCCGGTCGTGGAGCGCAGCCCGGAGGGACCCGACCGGGTCCGGGTCGGCCATGTCGAACGGGTAGTCGCTCCCCAGGCACAGACGGTCGTCGCCCACCCGGTCGTGGAGGAAGCGGAGGGACAGCGGGTCGTGGGTCAGGGTGTCGAAGAAGAACCGGTCCAGGAGGCTGGACGGCTCGACCTCCAGGTCGGCCCTGGACTCCGGGCGCACCGACCAGCCGTGGTCGAAGCGGCCGATCTGGTACGGCAGGAAGCCGCCCCCGTGGAGGAGTCCGAACCGGAGCGCCTGGTTGCGCTGCAGGACCCCGGAGAAGAGGAGCGAGCCCGCCGCAACGGTCGTGTCCGTCGGGTTGCCGACGAAGTTGTGGAGGTAGTGGGACTGCATCCGTGCGGCACCGGCGACGTCGGCCCCGGGGTGGAGGACGACGGCGAGGCCGGCGGCGTCGACGGCGCGCCAGACCTCCTCGTGCTGCGGTTCGCCGAGGTTGACCCCCGCGACGTTGGTGCCGAGCTCGAGGCCGACGACCTCCGGGAGGGCCACGAGCCGCTCGAGCTCGGCGAGCGCGTGCTCCTCGCTCTGCATGGGCAGGTGGCCGAGGACGACGAACCGCTCCGGCAGCTCGCGGGCCATGGCGACCATCGCGTCGTTGTGCAGCCGGGCTGCGTCGGCGGCGGCCTCCGCGGGGAGCCGGTAGTTGAAGTGCGGTGGTGGCACGCTCAGCGCCTGGACGTCGACACCGGCACGGTCCATGTCCGCGACTCGCGCCTCGGTGTCGACCATGCCACGGGGGATCGGCCCGCTCCGTCGACCGTCGGGGTAGTCGAGCCACCACGAGCCGTCCCGCTCGCGGAGGACCGGCCCCGCGCTCGGGACGGCGCGTGCGAGCTCGGTGACGAAGTCCGCGGGAACGGTGTGGGCGTGGATGTCGATCGCCATCAGGACTCCAGGTCGGGACGGGTGATGGCGGAGTCCCGCCAGAAGACGACGCGGCGCTCGACGGTCCGCACGATGAGGTAGGCGGCGAGGCCGATGACGAGGAAGATGAAGATGATCACCCAGTACGCCGCCGTGTCGAAGCCGGACCGGTAGCGCAGCATGAGGTACCCGAGACCGCCCGTCGCCCCGATGAACTCGGACACGATGGCACCGATGATGGCCGTGGTGGCGCCCAGCTGGAGGCCACCGAAGATCACGGGCAGCGCGGTGGGGATCCGCAGCTTGACCATCGTCTGCCAGCGCGTCGCGCGCAGCGACCGCATGAGGTTGACGGCGTTCGGCTCGGCGAGGCCGAGGCCCGACAGGGTCGTGATGAAGACCGCGTAGAAGCAGGCGATGGCCGCCTGGAGGATCTTCCCCTCCACGCCGAAGCCGACGGAGGCGATGATGATCGGCGCGAGGATGACCGTCGGAATCGCCTCGAGTGCCGACAGGAACGGCAGGTAGGCCGCCCGGAGGCGGTCGGAGGCACTCAGCAGCACGCCGAGGAGGAAGCCGACCGACGCGCCGAGGGCGAAGCCTCCGACGATCTCGAGCACCGTCCTGCCCGCCTGAGCGCCGAAGCCGTCGGCGAGCACCACCCGCGGGACCGACTCCACGACCTGCTGCGGGGTCGGCAGGAGGATGCTCGGCACGGCGCCCGAGTTGGTCGCCACCCACCACACCGCGACGATCGCGGGCAGGAGGGCGACGGTGAGCGCGGCCGGTGGCAGCCGGCGCGGGCGCGGGACGCTGCTGCGCGTGACGTCGCGACGTGACGTGACGGACTGCGTGATGCTCATCGGGTCCTCGCTCGGTTCTCGTCGGACCAGAAGACGACCCGTCGCTCGATGACGTCCGCGACCGACACGAGCGCGACGGCGAGGATCACGACGACGAGGACGACGGAGTACGTGAGCGGCATGTTGAGCTGGGAGGCGAACTCCTTCGCCAGCTTGCCGAGGCCTCCGTCGGAGGCGGACAGGATCTCGGCGACGAGCACGCCCGTGAACGCCAGGAGCAACGCGTGCTTGACGCCCACCATGATCATGGGCACGGCCGAGGGCAGCTGGAGCTTGAGGAAGACCTGCCGCCGCGACGCCTTGAGCGACTGCATGAGCCGGAACTCGTTGGCGGACGGGAGCGCCAGGCCGACCATCGTGTCGATCCACACCGGGAAGAAGCAGATGATGACCGCGAGCGCGATCTTGCTCTCGGACCCGAACCCGAGCCAGCCGATGAGGAGCGGGGCGAGCACGACCTTGGGCAGCGCCTGCACCGCGATGGCGTAGGGGGTGATGGCCTGCCGCACGTACGGCGACGTCCCGAGCGCCACTCCCATCACGAAACCGAAGGCGACCCCGATGACCCACGCGATGGCGACCGCGTACATCGTCTTCCACAGGTCCCCCCACCAGTAGCCGGTACCGAGGAGCTGGACGAAGCCGGCGACGACGTCGCTGAAGGTGGGGACGAGGATGCGGTTTACCGACTCCAGGCGCGGGACGAGCTCCCACGTGAGGAGCAGGACGGCGACGGTGGAGAGGGCGATCGTCGCCGAGCTGTCCCGGACACGACGCAGGCGGGTGCGCCGGGGATCCGTGACGGTCCGCGCAGGCGGCGGGGCGAGCGTGGTCATGCCAGCTCCAGCATCCTGCGGGCCTCGGCGACAAGCTGCACGAACTCAGGGGTCGTCTGCAGGTCCGGGGTGCGCGGGCGGTCGAACGGCACGTCGAGGATGCCGACGAGCCGGCCGGGGCGGGCGCTCATGACGGCGACCCGGTCCGACATGAAGACCGCCTCGTTGATGTTGTGCGTGACGAGGACCGCGGTGCTGCCGGAGTAGGCCTGCAGGCGGAGGAGCTCCTGGTTCATCGACTCGCGGGTGAACTCGTCCAGGGCGCCGAACGGTTCGTCGAGGAGGAGGAGCTTCGGGTCGCTGAGCAGCACCCGGCACAGCGCGGCGCGCTGCTGCATTCCGCCGGAGAGCTGCCAGGGGTAGGAGTTCTCGAACTCGTCGATGCCCACCATCCCGAGGAGTTCGCGCGCCTTCGGGATGTACTCCTTCTTGTTCTCCCCGAAGACCTCCACGGGCAGCAGCACGTTCTGCAAGGTCGTCCGCCAGGGGAACATGACGGCCTGCTGGAACATCATGCCGATGTCGCGGCTCGGCTCGGTGAGCGGCCGGCCGTCGAAGCTGATCTCACCGGCGGACGGTGTGAGCAGGCCGCCCATGATGTTGAGCGCCGTCGACTTGCCGCACCCGCTCGGCCCGAGGAGGGACAGGAACTCCCCGTGGTGGACGTCGAGGTCGAGTCCGCTGAGTGCCACCATCTCGGTGTCGCCGGTGCCGAACACCTTGCTGATGTAGGACGTCGTGACGAGGCTCGTACGTTCCATCGTTCTCATTCCCGGTCTCCTCCGTGGGTCGGCCGTGGCACGGGCAGGCGGTCAGGAGTTCTGCAGCTCGTAGTCCTGGGCGTCCTGCGCCACGCGCTCGCGGTCAAAGTCGTTGGCGTAGTCGACGAACTCGTCGTTGAGCACGGCCTCGGCCTCGACGTCCTGGTAGTCGTCGGACGTCGACTGGATGAGGTCGAGGAACTCCTGGGTGCCCTCGACGTCGTGGGCGCCGATGCGCTCCAGGTCGGCCGGGTCCACCTGCTGCAGCGACAGCTCGAACCTGAGGTCGCCCTGGGAGACGCCGTCGGCGTTCTCCTCGAACGCGGCGGGGATGGCGCCCCGCATCATGTCGCGGCACGCCTCGGTGTTCTCCAGGCAGAAGTACATGCCCATGGCCGTGCCGCGCGCGAAGTCGGCCATGGCGTCGGGCTTCTCCTCCAGGACGGCGGGTGTCGTGATGATGCCGCGCGCAGGGAACGTGTTGTAGATGTCCGGGGTGAGGTCGAGGAGGTCGTAGCCGGCGGTCTGCAGCGCGAAGATGTCGTTGTAGGCCGTCGAGTAGGCGTCGACGGACCCGTTGTCGAGGGCCGCGAGCGTCTCCGGACCGCCGTCGCCGATCGGGATGAGCTGGACGTCCGTGATGGGGTCGATGCCCTCGGCCCGGAGGGCCGCCTCGAGGAACGCCACCTCGCCGCCGCCCGGCTCTGAGATGCCGATGTTCGCCCCGTCGAGGCCCGCGATGTCCGTGATGCCACCGTCCTGCGGGACGAAGATGCCGAAGATCGCGCCGCTGGAGTACGTGAACATGTTGACCACGTCGAGCCCTACGAGGGCCGCTTCCCCGAAGGCGGGCGCCGACGGGTTCCCGGCGTCGGCGTTCCCCGCGACGATCTGCTCCATCGCGTCACCCGAGCCACCCGTGGCGACGAACTCGACGTCGAGGCCGAGCTCGTCGTAGTAGCCGAGGTTGTCGGCCGCGAGCCACCCCCACCACTCCGCGGTGTACGTGTCCTCGGCCGCCATGGCCATCGTGATGCTCGCGCGCTCCTCGGCCGCAGCAGGGCTGCCGTCCCCGCCCGCGGATGCCGGCGCGGTCTCGTCCCCCGAGCAGGCGGTCAGCGCGAGCGCCCCCGCAAGGACCAGGACCGCGGCGGGACGGGTTGTCTGCATCTCGAGTCTCCTTCGAATCGGTGCATCGGGTGGAGCGGTTGGCTGCCCTGCTCCCGCTCCCCGGGACGCCTCGTCGTCGAGGTGACCGGAGGGGTCGGCGGTGCCGGCGCTCCTCACGATGCTACGGCTCGAACGGCAAAGTCAAGACACTGTCTTACTTTTCCCGGTTCGGTCTGCCGGCCCCCGTTCCGTGGGCCTCAGCCGTCCTGACGCCGCAGGTACCGGCCGAAGTGCGGCACCGAGAAGGCGATGAGACCGCGCTCCGCGCTGTACACGAGCCCCTTCTTCAGCAGCGCGTCGCGGGCCGGGGACAACGACTGCGGCTTGCGGCCGAGAGCCGCGGCGACCGCGGCGGTCGGGACGGCCTGGTCCGGGTCGCCGGGCCCGTCGAGCGCCGTCTCCTGCTGCGCCAGGACGTCCGCCATGGCGCGCAGGTACTCCCGCTCCCCCGGCGTCGCGCGCTCGTAGCGGGAGCCGAAGAAGCCGACGGCGAGCTCGGACTCGGCGCGAGGCACGGCGACCCGCACGTCGTCGGCCGTGACGGGGCTCGTCGTCGCGACGTCCCACACGGTCTTGCCGTACTCCTGGACGAAGTACGGGTAGCCGGCCGTCGCCTCGTACATCGCGTCGAGGGCGTCGGGGGTGAACTCCGCGTCCTCCTCCTTCGCCGGGGCGGTGAGCGCACGGTCGGCGGCCTCCCGGTCGAGCCGCCCGATCCGGACGTAGCGGAACAGCCGCTCGCTGTACGACTTGCTCGCCGACAGGACCGCGGGCAGGTGCGGCAGGCCGGCACCGACGACGACGAACGGCAGCCCTGCCTGGCTGATCTCGTGGGCGGCCGCGCACAGCGCCGACACGTCGTCCGGGCCGAGGTCCTGCATCTCGTCGAGGAAGACCGCGACGCCCTTGCCGCAGTCGCCCGCGAGCCCGCCGATGTCGACGAGCAGCTCGACGAGGTCGATCTCCATGTCCCCGGAGTCGGCGCGGCCGGGCACGAGGGGGGCGTCGATGCCGGGCTGCCAGCGGTCGCGCACCTTGGTGTCGCCGTCGTGGTGGCGCAGGGCGAACGACTTGAGAACGCCGAGGACGTGCTCGGTCTCGCTCGCGGGCGCGCCGAGCTCGCGGACGGCCAGGTGGAGCCCTGCGGCGAGCGGGCGCCGCAGCGACTGCCCGGGCCGCGCCTCGACCTTGCCCGTCCCCCAGCCACGGCGGACGGCCTGCGAGCGCAGCGTGTTGAGCAGGACCGTCTTGCCGACGCCGCGGAGCCCCGTGAGGACGATGCTGCGCTCCGGGCGGCCGCGTCCGACGCGGGTGAGGAGGACCTCGAAGGCCTCGAGCTCGCCGTCGCGGCCGGCGAGCTCGGGCGGGCGCTGGCCGGCGCCGGGGGCGTAGGGGTTGCGGACGGGGTCCATGCCAGGACGGTATTCGCGCGTCTAGCCCTCACCGCAGAGGTGCGTAGAGACAGCGATCGGCGTGTCGTGGTCTCTCTACTGCTGTCTAGCCTCTGGCGGAGAGACCCCGATACGTGGCCATCGACCGGTCAGGGTGCGGGGTCGGGCTCGGGCGGGGTCTCCGCCCCCTCGCGCTCGTCCCGCTCCGCCCACTCCAGCAGCGGGGCGATGTCGAACACGTGGTCGTCGATGTCGGCGTGCAGGTCGCCGAGCTCGGCGTAGCGGGCCGGCACGGTCGCGATCGTGAAGTCGCCCGGCTCGACGACGTCGACCTCGTCCCACCGCACGGGCGTCGACACCGTGCCCTCGGGGTTGCCGCGGACGCTGTAGGCCGCGGCGATCGTGTGGTCGCGGGCGTTCTGGTTGTAGTCGACGAACAGCGCGTAGGGGTCGCGGTCCTTCCGCCACCACGCCGTCGTGACGTCGTCGCCCGCTCGGCGCTCGACCTCGCGGGCGAAGGCGAGCGCGGCCCGGCGGACGTCCGTGAAGCCGTGCGTGGGCGGGATCCGGACGTAGACGTGGAGGCCCTTGCCGCCGGAGGTCTTGGGGAACCCGACGGCGCCGAGGTCGTCGAGGACCTCGTGGACGACGCGCGTGACGCGGCGGACCGTCGCCCAGTCGCACAGCGGCCCGGGGTCGAGGTCGATGCGCCACTCGTCGGGGGACTCGGTGTCGGCACGGCGGCTGTTCCAGGGGTGGAACTCCACGGTCGACATCTGGACGGCCCACGCGACCTGCGCGACGTGCGTGACGCAGAGCTCGTCGGCGGTGCGGCTCCAGCGGGGGAAGAACACCCGGACGGTCTCGACCCACGGCGGTGCGCCGGCGGGCACGCGCTTCTGGTGGACCTTGTCGCCCGCGACGCCCTTGGGGAAGCGGTGGAGCATGCAGGGCCGCTCGCGGAGGGCGTTGACGATGCCGTCGCCCACCGACAGGTAGTACTGCAGCAGGTCGAGCTTCGTCTCCCCGCGCGCGGGGAAGTAGACCCGGTCCGGGCTCGACAACCGCACCGTGAGCCCGTCGACGTCGATCTCGACCGCCGGCGCCTTGGAGGACGAGCCCGCCACACCGGCAACCTACGCCCGGGCGCCGCGTGCGACACCCGAGGCGACACCACCCGTCCGGTGCGCGACGGCGAGCCGCTCGAGGCCCAGCCCGCCCTGCCACGATGGTGGGTACCCGAGAGAGAGGAGCGGCCATGTCCGACGTCGAGGTGCACCGGCGGGTGCAGGCACCCGTCGACGAGGTGTGGCGGATCGCCACGGACCTCGAGTCCGCCCCCCAGGTCGTCCGCGGCATCGACGCCGTGGAGGTCCTCACCCCGGGACCGTTCGGGGTCGGCACGCGATGGCGCGAGACACGGACGATGTTCGGCCGCTCGGCCACGGAGGAGATGACGGTCTCCGCCGTCGACCCCGGCCGCTCGTACACGGTCGAGGCCACGAGCAGCGGGGTCCACTACCTCTCGACGTTCTCCTTCGCCCCGGCCGGCGAGGGGGCGACGGAGGCGACGATGACGTTCGGCGGCCGCCCGACGACGAGGGTGGCCAAGGTGCTCGGCGCCCTCACCGCCCCGCTCGCCACCCGCTCCGTCGAGAAGGCGCTGCGTGCCGATCTCGACGACATCGCCGCCGCCGCGGAGCGGGGCGCCGCCACCGGCTGAGAGAGGCCGGCCGAGCAGCCGCCCGCTGCGGCCACGCCTCCCGGCTCCGGAGGACCCCGCGTGCCAGGCTCCGGCCGTGGAGGTGCCGACCCGGCGGTCGTGGCGCGCGAGGGCGACCGACGTGGTCCTGCCGCCCCGGCAGCGGCGCAGCCTCGACGACCTCGCCGACGACCTCGACCTGTCGCGCGGGGACCCGGGCAGCAAGCGGTCGGCGTTCTGGACGATGCTCCTGCTGTCGGGTGTCATCGCCACGGCGGGCGTGCTGGCGGACTCCACCGCGACGGTCATCGGCGCGATGATCATCGCGCCGCTGTCGACGCCGATCATGGGAGCGGCGCTCGGCATCGCACGGCTCGAGCGGACCGTCACCCTCCACTCGCTGCTCACCGTCGCTCTCGGCGTGGTCCTCGTCGTCGCGGTGGGCGCGTCCTCGACGCTCACGCTGCCCGACACGTACGACCTCGCCGGGAACGGGCAGGTGTCCGGGCGAGTCTCCCCGGGTCTGCTCGACCTCGTCGCCGCGATCGCCACCGGCTTCGCGGGAGCGGTGGGGCTCGCGCGCAAGGACGTCGCCGCGGTCCTGCCGGGCGTCGCCATCGCCATCTCGCTCGTGCCCCCGCTCGCGGTGGTCGGGGTGTGCCTCGGACAGGGTCGGAGCGACCTCGCCCTCGGAGCGCTCCTGCTCTTCGTGTCGAACCTGCTCGCGCTCGTGCTCGCCGGCACTCTCGTCTTCGCGGCGCTCCACGTCGGGCGCCGCGCGGAGGCGCGCGGAGGCAGGCGCGCCTACGCCGCCATCGGCGGACTCCTCGTCGTCGTCACCACGGTGCTCACGGTCAACACCGCGGTGGCCGTCGCCCTCGACGTGGCCCTCGCGCGCGTTCGGGGCGTCGCGGAGGAGTGGGCGGCGCCCGCACCCCAGACCGAGGTGACCGACGTCGAGCTCGTGGGACCGACGCTCGTCGTCAGCATCCGGACGCCGGACCAACCGCCCGACCTCGGGGACCTCGTGGTGCGGCTCGGCGAGGTGGGGTGGCTGCCGCCGTTCGAGGTCGTCGTGGAGACGACGCAGGGACGGCGCCTCCCGGCTGGGGAGATCGGCGCGGGCTGAGCCCTCGCCAGGGGGCGCCCCACCGTTGCGCGATCGTGACCCTCCCGGGCGATTCGTCCTGTTTGTCCACCCCCGTGTCGGGTAGCCGGAGAGGGACCCGCACGCAACGGAAGGGAGCACCAGCCATGAAGCGCACCCCCACGGCAGGCGCCGCCCTCGGCGCCGCACTCGTCCTGGCCCTCGCAGCCTGCGGCGACGAGGTCGGCGAGGGCACGGTGGTCGAGGAGGTCACCGAGGTCTCGACCGAGACGGAGACCGAGGTCGTCGAGGAGCAGCTGACGGTCGAGCCCACGGCCACGGTCACCCGGACCGACGAGGAGGAGGTCGAGGTCGAGGTGACCGAGACCGAGACCGAGGTCGAGTTCGACCCCGAGGCGACGGAGGAGCTCTCCGACCTGGAGGCCACGCTCGAGCCCTGAGCACCACCAGGGACACGGACAGGGCCCACGACGCACGCGTCGTGGGCCCTGTCCTCTGTCGTGCGCGAGGGGGGAGTTGAACCCCCACGCCCTTTCGGGCACACGGACCTGAACCGTGCGCGTCTGCCTATTCCGCCACTCGCGCGCAAAGGGAAGCGTACACGGGTCGGGTGGTCGCCCCGACGGCCGCGCGCCCGGCACGTACGGTGGCCCGGAGGTCCCGCCGGTACCCTCGGGGACGGCCGGGCGACGTCCGGTCCCCAGTCGTGCCCGCGCGAGCGAGAGGAGGTGGCCCGGCCATGGGCCTGCTCGACAAGTTCGAACGAGGCGTCGAGCGCGCCGTCAACGGCGTCTTCGCCCGCACGTTCAAGTCCAAGGTGCAGCCGGTGGAGATCGCCTCCGCGCTGCGCCGTGAGCTCGACGACCGCGCCGCGGTGCTCGGCCGCGGTCGCACCCTCGTGCCGAACGCGTTCACCGTCACGCTCAGCGGCGAGGACCACGACCGCCTCGCCGAGTGGGAGGACGCCCTCGCCGACGAGCTCGCCGCCTCCCTCATGGAGCACGCCGACAAGCAGCGCTACGCCTTCGTCGGCCCCGTGACCGTCGTCCTCGACCGCGCCGACGACCTCGAGGTCGGCCTCTTCGACGTCTCGAGCCAGACCGTCAAGGGCGCCGTCGCGCCGGCGACGAGCCGCACCGCCACCGGCGGTCGACCGGTCATCGAGGTGGACGGTCGCGCGTACGTCCTCACCGGACCGGTCACGACGATCGGCCGCGGCAGCGACGCCGACATCGTCCTCGACGACTCCGGCGTCTCGCGGCGCCACTGCGAGCTGCGCGTCGACACCGGCCCCGGTCGCACCGTCCTGTCCGTCCTCGACCTCGGCTCGACCAACGGCACGCTGCTGCTGCCCGCCGGCTCCCCCCCGGGCAGCGAGCAGCCCGTCGGTCACCAGGCCCTCCAGGTCGGCGACTGCGTCCTCGTCGGCCACAGCCGCGTGGTCGTCCGGGACGCGGGGTGACCGCCGCCGCATGAGCGAGCTCACCCTCACCGTCCTGCAGCTCGGGCTCCTCGTGCTGCTGTGGCTCTTCGTCCTCGGCGTCGTCGGCGTGCTCCGCGGGGACCTCTACGGCACCCGCGTGGCCGTGCGCCAGCCGCGGCAGCCGGCCCGCGCGCCACGCGGCCGCGAGCAGGCCGCGGCCCAGCCCCAACCGTCGCAGCCGGCCCAGCCCGCCCAGCCGCGCCAGCCCTCGCTGCCCCGCCAGCTCGTCGTCACCGAGGGCTCCCTGCGCGGCACGACGATCACGCTCGGCACGTCCGCCATCACCATCGGGCGGGCCGCGGACTGCACGCTCGTCATCGACGACGAGTACGCCTCCGGCCGGCACGCCCGCATCTCCCGTCAGGAGGGGCAGTGGGTCCTGGAGGACCTCGGCTCCACCAACGGCACGTACGTCCGGAAGGAGCAGGTGCAGGGCCCGGTCGCGCTGCAGGTCAAGGTGCCGATCCGGATCGGCCGGACGGTCCTGGAGCTGAGGGCCTAGTGTCGATCGCCCTCCGCTACGCCGCCCGCAGCGACATCGGGCTCGGCCGGTACTCCAACAACCAGGACTCCGGCTACGCCGGGCCCCACCTGCTCGCGGTCGCCGACGGCATGGGCGGGCACGCCGGCGGGGACGTCGCCTCCTCCCTCGCCGTCGGGGAGCTCGCCGCCCTCGACGGCGAGGCGCTGAGCAGCGGCGAGGCGCAGTCCCGCCTCGCCGGCGTGCTGCGCCGCACGAACGAGGCGCTCCAGCGCCGCACGAGCGACGACCCCGAGCTCGCGGGCATGGGCACGACCGTCACGGCCCTGCTCCGCACCGGCAGCCGGCTCATCCTCGCCCACATCGGCGACTCCCGCGCCTACCTGCTGCGCGACGGCGAGCTCGTCCAGGTGACGGTCGACCACACGTACGTCCAGAGCCTCGTCGACGCGGGCCGCATCACCGCGGAGGAGGCCGAGAACCACCCGCAGCGCAACGTCGTCATGCGCGTCCTCACGGGCGAGCACGGCGACGAGCCCGACCTGTCCGTGCGCGAGGGCCGTCCCGGCGACCGGTGGCTGCTGTGCTCCGACGGGCTGTCGGGCTTCGTGTCCCACGAGACGCTGCACGACACCCTCGCCGCGGGCGACGACCCCGCGACGACCGCCGACAACCTCCTCCGCCTCGCCCTGCGCGGCGGAGGCCAGGACAACATCACCGTCGTCGTCGCGGACGTCGTCGACCTCGACGACCCGCCGTCGACCGCCCCCCAGGTCGTCGGCGCCGCGGCCAAGCGGACCCGGGGCGCGGCGGCGGCCGGACCGGGGGACACCCCCGCTCAGCGCGCGGCCGCCCTCACCCGCGACGCCGGCGACGACGAGGACGACGACGACGGCCCGCACGGACGCCGGTGGGTGTTCTGGGTGGTCGTCGCGGTGCTCGTCGCCGGCCTCGGCGGCACCGTGTGGGGCGCCTGGGCCTGGTCGCAGCAGCAGTACTTCGTCGGCGTCGCCGAGGGCGACGACGGCGACGACGTGGTCGCGGTGTACCGCGGGCTGCCGCAGGACCTGGGCCCGATCAGCCTGTCGAGCGTCGTCGAGACCACGGACATCGCCGTCGACCAGCTGCCGTCGTACCAGCAGGAGCCCGTCTCCGAGGGCATCACCGCGCGGGGTCTCGACGACGCCCGCGCCAAGGCGGAGGGGCTGCGCCAGCAGCCGCCGGCCTCGACCCCCGCCGCCAGCCCCACCACCGAACCGACGCAGGGCACCGCCCCGAGCCCCGCGACCACGGCGGGGGTGAGTGGATGACGACGGTCGTCACGGCCTTCTCGCCCGGCACCCGGCGCGGCTTCGAGCTCCTCCTCATCGTCGTGTCCGTCGCGGTGTCGTGCGCCGCCTACGCCCTCGTCGGACTCGCGGTCGACGGCATGCTCCCGGTGCGGCTGCTCGCCATCGGCGGCGGCCTGCTCGGCCTCGGCCTCGCCCTCCACGTCGTCATCCGCGTCGCGGCCCCGTACGCCGACCCCGTCCTCGTGCCGATCGCCCTCCTCATCAACGGCATCGGGCTCGTCATGATCCACCGGCTCGACCTCGCGGAGGACACCTCCTTCGCCGTCCGGCAGCTCGGCGCCACCGCCATCGGGATCGTCGCGGCGGGCGCGCTGCTCGTCGTGCTGCGCGACCACCGGCGGCTGCGTGCGTACACGTACACCGCCATGGTCGTCGGCCTCGTGCTGCTCCTCCTCCCGCTCGTGCCGGGGCTCGGGCAGGAGGTCCGCGGCGCCCGCATCTGGATCGACCTCGGCGTCACGACCTTCCAGCCCGCCGAGCTGGGCAAGATCGCCGTCGTCGTCTTCTTCGCCGGCTACCTCGTCGTCGCCCGGGACACCCTGTCCCTCGTCGGGCCGAAGGTGCTCGGACTGCGCCTGCCGCGCGCCCGCGACCTCGGTCCGATCCTCGTCGCGTGGGTCGCGAGCGTCGGGATCCTCGTCTTCGAGCGGGACCTCGGGACGTCCCTGCTCTTCTTCGGGATCTTCGTCGCGATGCTCTACGTCGCCACCGAGCGGGTGTCGTGGATCGTCATCGGCCTCGGACTGTTCGTCGCCGGGTGCCTCGTGGCGTACGAGCTGTTCGGCCACGTCCGCAACCGCGTGCGCGTGTGGCTCGACCCCTTCGACCCCGAGCTCGTCACCGGCCCGTCGTACCAGGTGGTCCAGGGCATGTACGGCATGGCCGACGGCGGGCTGCTCGGCACGGGCCTCGGGCGCGGCAGCCCCGACATCGTGCCCTTCGCCGAGAGCGACTTCATCGTCGCCTCGCTCGGGGAGGAGCTCGGGCTCGCCGGGCTGTTCGCCGTCCTCGTGCTCTACGGGATCCTCGTCCAGCGGGGGCTGCGGACGGCCATCGGGGTGCGGGACGGCTTCGGCAAGCTCCTCGCCGCCGGCCTCGCGTTCTCGATCGCGCTCCAGGTGTTCGTCGTCGCCGGCGGGGTCACGGGCCTCATCCCGCTCACCGGCCTCACGATGCCCCTGCTCGCGTACGGCGGCTCGTCGCTGCTCGGCAGCTGGCTCGTCGTCGCGCTCCTCCTCCGCGTCTCCGACCTCGCCCGCCGCCCCGACCTCCCGGTCCGCCCGGGCGCGCCCGCCCCTGCGCTGTCGCCGCAGGACGAGAACCCGACGCAGGTGGTGAGGCTGCCGTGAACGGGCCGCTGCGCCGCCTGTCGGTCGTCGTCGCGCTCCTGCTCGGCAGCCTCCTGCTGTCGACGACGTGGGTGCAGTTCGTCAACGCGGGGGAGATCTCCGCCGGGCAGGGCAACGTCCGCGAGGTCTACCGCGAGTTCGGCCGCGAGCGCGGCCCCATCGTCGTGGGCGGCGACCCGGTGGCGGTGAGCACGGAGGTCGGCGGGGACTACCGGTTCCTCCGCGAGTACCCGGCGGGGCCCCTGTACGCCCACGCCACCGGCTACTACTCGATCGTCTACGGCACAAGCGGCATCGAGCGGACGAACAACGACGTCCTCGCCGGCACCGCCGACGCCCTCTTCTACAGCCGCATCGGGCAGATCCTCACGGGCGAGGACCCGTCCGGCGGGTCCGTGCAGCTCACCCTCGACCCGGCCGTGCAGCAGGCCGCGGCGGAGGCGCTCGGCGACCAGCGTGGCGCCGTCATCGCGCTCGAGCCGGCGACGGGCCGGGTCCTCGCGATGGTGTCGAGCCCGTCGTACGACCCGGACCGGCTGTCGTCGCACGACCTCGGTGACGTCCGCGAGGCGTGGGAGGAGCTCAACGCCGACGAGGGCCGGCCGCTGGAGAACCGGGCGCTGTCGGGACGGCTCTACCCGCCCGGGTCGGTGTTCAAGATCGTGACCGCGGCGGCGGCGCTGGAGTCCGGGGACTACACGCCGGAGACCGAGCTGCCGGGTGGGGCGGAGCTCGACCTGCCGCTCACCGACGCCACGCTCCCGAACTACGGCCGCCGCCCGTGCGAGGCCGACGGCACGACGACGCTCGCGGACGCCATGCGGACCTCGTGCAACCCGGCCTTCGGCCAGATCGGCATCGACCTCGGCGCGGAGGCCATCCGCGAGCAGGCCGCCGAGATCGGCTACCTCGCCGACCTCGACATCCCGCTGCCCGTGACGCCCGCGACGGTGCCCGGCGACCTCAACGCCCCCCAGAGCGCGCAGGCGGCGATCGGGCAGTTCGACGTCCGCGTCGCGCCGATCCACATCGCGATGACGTCGGCGGCGGTCGCGAACGACGGCCTCGTCATGACCCCGCAGCTCGTCCGCAGCATCCGCGGCCCGGACCTGCAGGTCGTCGAGGACATCCAGCCGGAGCCGCTGTCGACGGCGTTCTCCCCGGAGACCGCCGCGGCGCTCACCGACATGATGGTGTCGGTCGTCGAGGACGGCACCGGCACGGCGGCGCAGATCCCCGGTGTGCAGGTGGCGGGCAAGACCGGCACGGCGCAGACCGGCAACGACACCGACCCGCACGCGTGGTTCACCTCGTTCGCGCCGGCCGACGACCCGCAGGTCGCCGTGGCGGTGGTCGTGGAGAACGGCGGCGACCTCGGCAGCGAGACCAGCGGGGGGCGGGTGGCCGCCCCCGTCGCCCGCGCCGTCATGGAGGCGGTGCTGGCCCGATGAGCGCGCCCGGTCCCGGCCGCGTGCTGGCCGGTCGCTACCGCCTGCTCGACCAGGTGGCCGTCGGGGCCATGGGCGAGGTGTGGCGGGCCCACGACGACCGCCTCGACCGCGACGTCGCCGTCAAGGTGCTGCGCCCCGAGCTCGCCGACGACGCCGGGTTCCTCGAGCGCTTCCGCGGGGAGGCGCGGCACGCGGCGTCCGTCCGGCACCCGCACGTCGCCGCGGTCCACGACTACGGGGAGGACGGGTCGACCGCGACGCAGCAGGTCGCGACGGCGTACCTCGTCATGGACCTGCTCGACGGGCGGCCCCTGTCCGAGGTCCTCGCCGAGCGCGGACCCCTGCCGGCGGTCGAGGTCGCGGCCCTGCTCGCACAGGTCGCCGACGCCCTCGCCGCGGCGCACCGGATCGGGCTCGTCCACCGCGACGTCAAGCCCGCGAACCTCGTCGAGAGCGACGGGCACGTGTGCGTCACCGACTTCGGCATCGCCCGCGCCGCCGACGCCGTGCCCGTGACCCGCACGGGGCTCGTCATGGGCACCGCGGAGTACCTGTCGCCGGAGCAGGCGCGCGGGCAGCGCGCGACGACGGCCTCGGACGTGTACTCCCTCGGCGTGGTCGCGTACGAGCTGCTGAGCGGACAGCCGCCGTTCACCGGCAGCGCGGCCGACGTGGCCCGCGCCCACGTCCACGACCCCGTGCCCGCGCTCCCGGGCAGCGGACCGGGGGCCGTGCCCGCCGGCATGCGCGCGACCGTCGCCCGCTGCCTGCGCAAGGACCCGGCCCAGCGCCCGGACGTCACCGAGCTCGCCGAGCGGCTGCGGGCGCTCGGCGAGGGTCGCGGCCTCGACGAGCCCGGCAGCGGCGGCTGGGCGGAGGACAGGCCGACGGCACCCGCCCGGTCGGGCGCCGCGGGCGCGGCAGCCGGCGGCGCGGGGTGGCGGGGCCCGGGTGGGCCCGCGCCCAGGCGCACGCCCCCGGAGCCCGCGCGACCCTCGCTCCCGCCGACCCGTCCGGTCCCGGTCGTCGAGGCACCCGGCCGGACGGCACCGGCGAGGGACACGGACGCCCCGCCCGCCGTCCCACCGGTCGCGCACCGGGTGGTGCCGCGCCGGCCGCCGCCGCGCGTGGGACGGCGCCCGCGCCGGGCGCTGCGGCCCCCGCTCGTGGCGCTCATCGCGCTGGTCGCGCTGCTGCTGCTCGTCACCCTCCTCCGTGCCTTCGGGCTGCTGGACGGGGGTCTGCCGGACGGCGCGGACGCCGCGGCCACCCACGACCCTGTGACACGCTCGCTCCACCGGACGCACGACGAGGACGGACGATGACGGATCAGACGACGCCTGGCGGCGCCCGCCTCGTGGGCGGTCGCTACGAGCTGACGGAGCAGATCGGTCGCGGCGGCATGGCCGAGGTGTGGGCCGCCCGCGACTCGCGCCTGGGGCGCTCCGTCGCGGTCAAGCTCCTGCGGACGGACCTCGCGCGCGACCCGTCGTTCCAGGCACGGTTCAAGCGGGAGGCGCAGTCGTCGGCCTCGCTCAACCACCCGTCGATCGTGTCCGTCTACGACACCGGCGAGGACACCGCTGCCGACCCGTACGGGCACCCGGCGCCGCAGCCGTTCATCGTCATGGAGCACGTGCGCGGCCGGACGGTGAAGCAGATCCTCCAGGAGTCCTCGCCCCTCGACGTCGACGACTCCATGCGCATCACGGCCGGCGTGCTCGACGCCCTGCAGTACAGCCACCGCGCGGGGATCATCCACCGGGACATCAAGCCCGGGAACGTCATGGTCACCGACTCCGGCGAGGTCAAGGTCATGGACTTCGGCATCGCCCGGGCGATGGCCGACACGTCCGCGACCATGACGGGCACGAACGCCGTCCTCGGCACCGCCCAGTACCTGTCGCCGGAGCAGGCCCGCGGGGAGACCGTGGACGAGCGCTCCGACATCTACTCCGCCGGCTGCCTGCTCTACGAGCTGCTGACGGGCCGCCCGCCGTTCGTCGGGGAGAACGCCCTCGCGCTCGCCTACCAGCACGTGGGGGAGACGCCGCAGCCGCCGAGCAGCCTCAACCCCGAGGTTCCGGGGGACCTCGACAACGTCGTCCTCCACGCGCTCGCGAAGGGCCGCGACGAGCGCTACCAGGACGCCGGCGACTTCATCGCCGACCTCGACCGCGTCGCGACGGGCGTGCCCGTCGCCGCACCGCCGGCCGCGGGCGTCGCGGGCGCCGCGACCGCGCTCATGCCCGCCGCCGCAGCGGGCGCCGCCACGCAGCGCCTGCCCCGCACCGTCAGCGAGCCCGACCCGGGCTGGCCGACGGGCCCGCAGCCGCCGTACCGCGACGAGCTCGACGAGGAGGAGGAGCCGAAGCGCCGCGCGTGGCTGTACGTCCTGCTCGTCGTCCTCGCGCTCGGCCTCATCGGCGTCCTGTTCTGGCTGTTCGCGGGCGGGGAGGACGAGCCCCTCGTCGACGAGGTCCGCATGCCCGACGTCGTCGGGCTGCAGGAGGACGTCGCGGTGCAGGAGCTGCAGACGCTCGGGTTCACCGACGTCACGACCCAGCCGGACGAGGAGTCCGAGGCCCCGGCGGGAGAGGTCGTCGCCCAGGAGCCGGAACCGTCCGACACGCTCACGCTCGTGCCCGTCGACACCCCGGTCGTCCTCACGGTCGCGACGGGCCCCGACGAGGTCACGGTGCCGGACGTCAGCGGGCTCACCCAGGCCGAGGCCCGCGAGCAGCTCGTCGCGGCCGGTCTCGTGTTCGCCGGCACGAGCGAGGAGGACGACCCGGACGCCGAGCGCGGCACCGTCCTGTCGAGCGATCCCGAGGCCGGGCAGACGGTCGAGGAGGGCAGCGACGTCACGCTCGTCCTCGCGAGCGGTCAGAACGCGGTGCCCGACGTCGTGGGGCTCTCGCAGACGGAGGCCATCGCCGCGCTGCAGGACGCCGGTTTCGCCGTCGAGACGCAGAACGTCGACAGCCCCGAGGAGCCCGGGACCGTCATCGGTCAGAGCTCCCCGAGCGGTCAGCGCCTCGACATCGGCAGCACGGTGACCCTCGAGGTGGCCGTCGCGCCGGCCCCGTCGCCGTCGACCGTCACGGAGACCGTGACGCCGACCGCGGAGCCCACCGGGGAGCCGGACGGCCCGGACGGGCCGCCGGAGCCGACCGCCGAGCCGACGGGGGAGCCGACCGCCGGGGGCTGAGGCTCCGACCGGCTGGGGAGCAGCGCACGGCGGGACCGGCGCCTCAGCGGCGCACGAGGGGGCTGAGGCCTTCCGCCCGGCGCGGGGCCTCGGTGTCGCCGAGCACCGCGAGCCAGTTCGCGAGCAGCAGGTGCCCGCCCTCGGTGAGGACGGACTCGGGGTGGAACTGCACCCCGTGCAGCGGCAGGTCGACGTGCTGCAGCGCCATGACGACGCCGCCCGGCGTGCGACCGGTGACGCGCAGCTCGTCGGGCACGGTCCCGTCGACCACGGCGAGGGAGTGGTACCGGGTCGCGGTGAACGGCGACGGGAGCGCGGCGAGGACGCCGTCCCCGGTGTGGACGACCGGGCTCGTCTTGCCGTGGAGCAGCTCCGGGGCGTGCGTGACGGTCGCGCCGAACGCCTCGGCGAGCGCCTGGTGCCCCAGGCACACGCCGAGCAGCGGCTGCCCGCGCTCGGCGGCCCGGCGGACCGTCGCGACGAGGATCCCGGCCTCCGACGGCGTGCCGGGACCCGGCGAGAGGAGGACCCCGTCGTAGGAGTCGGCGTGCTCCGGCCCGACCTCGTCGTTGCGGACGACGTCGACGTGCGCGCCGAGCTGGCGCAGGTAGCCGACGAGGGTGAAGACGAAGGAGTCGTAGCTGTCGACGACGAGGACGCGGGGGCCGTCGACGGGTGTCGCGGTGCTCACGGGGCGGGCTCCTCCGAGGTGGTGACGGTCTGCTCGTTGAACGGGACGTACGGCGCGAGGGCGGGGAACAGCCAGAGGAAGCACACGGCGACCACGGCGAGCGCGAGGACGAGGACCTGCAGCATCCGCACCGGCCAGGGCCCGGGCAGCGCACGCCAGAGCGCGCCGTACATCACGCGCCCCCGCCCGTCGCCGCGCTCGCCGCGGCCAGGACGTCCGGACGGCCGTCGGCGCGCGGGGTCGAGCTCTCGAGCAGGGCGTGGACGACGTACCGCTCCCGCGCGCTGAACATCGGGTGGCAGGAGGTCATGGTGAGCCACGCCTCGGTCGGCTCCTCACCCGGGCGGTCCGGCACCGGCGCGATGACCTCGACGTCGGTCGGCAGCACGATCCGGCTCGCCTGCACGCGGTAGACGTGGAACTCGGTGGCGGTCTCGACGACGACCGGGTCGCCGGTGCGGAGCTCGGCGATGGGGTTGAACGGCGCGCCGTAGGTGGTGCGGTGGCCGGCGATC
Source organism: Aquipuribacter nitratireducens (assembly GCF_037860835.1). Classification (NCBI taxonomy): domain Bacteria; kingdom Bacillati; phylum Actinomycetota; class Actinomycetes; order Micrococcales; family Intrasporangiaceae; genus Aquipuribacter; species Aquipuribacter nitratireducens. The sequence goes on from NZ_JBBEOG010000007.1 coordinate 153,533, forward strand.
GCGAAGTTGCCGACCTCGCCCGGGCCGGCGGTGCCGTCGTAGTGGCCGATGCCCTGCTGGAGCTCGAGCTCGCCCGTGCCCGCGACGACGGGGCGCACGTAGTCGTCGCCGAAGGCGGGGACGCGCAGGAGCGCGACGGCCTCGCTCGGCAGCGCGGCCAGCACGGGGTCGGCGGCCACCGGGTCCGGCTCGGCGGCCGGCTCGGGACGGGCGGGCGCGGCGCCGTCCTGCCCGGACGCGAGCGCGTCCCACTGCTCCTCCAGCGCCGCGGTGGTGCGGGCCTGCGCCCGGTCCGCCTCGACGTCGGTCCACCACAGCTGCCACGCGAGGAAGAGCAGGAGGAGCACGCCGAGCGTCATGACGAGCTCGCCGGTCGTGCGGACGAGGAGGCGGCCGGCGGTCACGACACGACCGAGGCGTGCCGCAGCTCGAGAGGCCCCGTGTACGCGGGCAGCTCCGCCTCCTCGAGGACGCTCACCTCGTAGCCGAGACCGAAGGTCTCGACGTACTGCCGGTACGTCCGCACGGCCTCGGACGCCTCGAGCGCGGCCTGCATCTGCGCGACGTCCCCCACCGCGGTGACGACGTACGGCGGGGAGTACGGCCGTCCCTGCAGGCTGAGGGTGTTGCCGACGCAGCGGACGGCGCTGGTGGAGATGACGCGCTGGTCCATGAGCATCATCGCCTCGGCACCCCCGCGCCACAGCGCGTTGACGACGCCCTGGACGTCCTCCTGGTGCACGACGAGGTCGTCGAGGGAGCGGGCGCGCTGGGCCCGGTTGCTGCTCGGGTCGGCGTCGTCGATGACGACCCGCACGGCCGGGCCGGTGACCGGCACCATGCCGGCGGCCTCGCTCGTCGTGAGCAGGCGGGCCTCGAGCGCGGGGTCCGTGCGCCCCGCCTGCTCCTCGAGCGTCTCGACCTCCCCGCGCAGGGACTCGACGACGACCGCGACCTGCTCGGCCTCCTGCGCCTCCCCGCGGACGAGCCCGGCGAGGTCCGCGCTGTCGTCGCGCAGGTCCGTGCCCTGCGCGGTCGTGCCGCCCGCGACGAACAGCATGCCGGCGGCGGCGAGCGTGAGCGCGACGCCGATGCCCGGGCCCTGCCGGCGCAGGCGCGCGACGATGCCGCGGCGCGGCGGGGGCGCGGCGGGGGGCGCGGGCGGGGTCGTCGTCATCCCTCCCATTGTCACCCGAGGTCAGGGCCGGGAGGCACGGGCGCCGTAGTCTGTCCGTCGGCTGCACCAGCGCCACCCGTCATCCCACCCCGAGGAGCACCCGTGCCGGAGTCCACCCCGCCGCGCAAGAAGGCGGCGGCCCCCACGCCCGAGCGGTCCAGCGCCCCCAAGGCCAGCCCTTCCTGGTGGGTGCCGGTCATGGTCGGCCTCATGGTCCTCGGGCTCATCTGGATCGTCGTCTTCTACATCACCCAGCAGGCCTACCCGATCCCCGGCATCGGCCTGTGGAACCTCGGCATCGGGTTCGCCATCGCGATGGCCGGGTTCATCATGACGACGCGCTGGCGCTGATCCGCGCGCTGACCTGGGGAACTACACGGGTGGAAGTTGTCCCCACCTGTTGTCCACAGTGGGGATAACCGGTGGTCCGTCCCGACGCCCTCAGAAGAGGAGACCGTCGGGCACGAGGGCCCACCGCAGCAGCACGAGCCCGACGAGTCCGAGCACGACGAGGGCGAGCCCCGCGACCTGCCACGCCTGACGTCGGGCGCGGGGCGCCAGGAGGAGGACGGCGGCGGACGCGAGCCCGCCGACCAGCCCGCCGACGTGGCCCTGCCACGAGATGCCCGGCAGCAGGAACCCCGCGACGGCGAGGACACCGAGCACGGCGAGCTGGCGCCCGAACGGCGCCCCCCGCCGGGCGTCGAGGACGACACCGGCGCCGAGGAGCCCGAACACCGCGCCGGACGCACCGACGGTGAGGCCCGCCCACGCAGGCGACTGCGGCGACGTGAGCCACAGGACCCCGACGGACGACGCGAGCGTCGACACCCCGAGGACGGCGCCGAGCCGGGCGCGTCCGAGGACCGGCTCGAGCTCACGGCCGACCACCCACAGCGCGACACCGTTGAGGAGGAGGTGGAACGGGAACGACGGGGAGTGCACGAGCCCGGCGGTGAGGAAGCGCCACGGCTGGGACTGCGACACGACCGGGCTGAACCCCAGCGTCGACGTCACGCCCGGCACGACGAGCTGGAGCACGTACACCACCGCGAGCACGACGAGCAGCGCCTGCGTGAGCAGGGGACGGCCCCCGCCGTGGACCGCGCCGACGACTGTGCGGGCGCGCACCGCGGGGTCGGCGCGCACGCAGTCGACGCAGTGGATGCCGACCGCCGCCGGCCGCTGGCACTGCGGGCACGTCGGCCGCTCGCACCGCTGGCAGCGGACGTAGGAGACGCGGTCGGGGTGGCGGGGGCAGACCGGCGGGGCCGCGTGGCCGGGCGGGTCCGCCTGCCCACCGGGAGGCGGGCCGGGACCGTCGCCGGTCCCGGCCGCACCCGGGGTGTCAGGAGAGCTCGACACCGGTGATGGTGACGTCCTCGACGGGCCGGTCGCGCATGTCCGTCGCGGTCGTGGCGATCGAGTCGACGACGGCGCGCGACTCGGCGTCGGCCACCTTGCCGAAGATCGTGTGCTTGCCCTGCAGGTGCGGGGTCGGCACGACGGTGATGAAGAACTGCGACCCGTTGGTGCCCTTGCCCATGCGCTTGCCGGCGTTCGCCATCGCGAGCAGGTAGGGCTCACCGAACGTGAGCTCGGGGTGGATCTCGTCGTCGAAGGTGTAGCCGGGCCCGCCCGTCCCGGTGCCGAGCGGGCAGCCGCCCTGGACCATGAACCCGTCGATGACGCGGTGGAACGCGAGGCCGTCGAAGAACGGGTCCTGCCGCTTCTGCCCGGTCCTCGGGTCCTCCCACTGCTTCTCGCCGGAGGCGAGGCCGGTGAAGTTGGCGACGGTCTTCGGGGCGTGGTTGCCGTACAGCTCCACGCGGATGTCGCCCTTGGACGTCTTGATGGTCGCGGTCTGCGTCGCAAGCATGCGTCCAGTGTCTCAGGCGGGCGTGACTGGGTGCGCCCGGCGACGGGTAGCGGCAGGATGGGGCCCGCGCGTCCGGGCGAGGGGCCCTGACGTGCGAGGACCGGCACCACACGACCGGCACCACACGACCGGCACCAGAACCGCGAGGAGGACCCGTGTCGAGGAGCAGCACCAAGGCCCGCCGCAAGGCAGAGCGTTCCGCGAAGGCGGCCGAGACGGCCACGCAGAAGGCGGCTGCGCGCGTCGGCGCGGTGGCGGGTGCTGCCGAGGCCGCCGCCCGCCCCAAGGTCGACGCCGCGGTGGCGTGGGCCACCCCGCACGTGCACCACGCGAAGGACTGGGCCGAGCCCCACGTCCACACCGCGCGCGACTGGGCCGAGCCGCGACTGCGCCAGGCCGCCGACGCGACCGTCACGTACGCCGCCCCGAAGGTCGAGGCCGCTGCCGACCGCATCGCCCCCGCCGTCGACCACGCCCGCGACAAGGTCGTCGACGAGTGGCTGCCGAAGGTCGTCGAGGGCGTCGGCGCGGCGGCCGCCGCCGCGGCCGCGGCGAAGGCGGCCGCCGGCGAGCGTGGCTCGGGTGCTGTCGACGTGCTGCGCGGCAAGGCCGTCGTGAAGCCGGCGAAGAAGCGGCACCGCGCCCGCACCGTCTGGGTCGTGCTCGGTGTCCTCGGGGCCCTCGGCGCGGCAATCGCCGTGCTCATGCGCCGCCAGGACGACGCGAGCGACCCGTGGGCGCAGCCGTACCCGACGTACCCGCCGGCCCCCGTGCCGCCGAGCCCGACCCCCGCGAGCGCGCCCGCGGCGCCCGCGACCGAGGACAGCCCCAGCGGCGACGACGAGGACGACGAGCAGCGTCCCGAGACGGACATCGCGGACATCGCGCCCGGCGAGCACACCGTGACCGACGACGGCGGGGAGTCCGACACCGGCTCCGACCAGGCGAAGGACGGCGACAAGGGCTGAGACGTGCCGTAGCGTGCGGCTCGTGCCTGCAGAGCCGCCGGCCGGGACCCACCGGGTCTCCCGCGTCCCGCGCCCGGACTTCGCGCGCGCCGCACGCCTCGGCACGTTCCTCAGCGCGTCCGGCTGGCTCGTCGTCGTCGTCGGCGTGGTCGTCGGCCTCGTCGCCGCCACCCGGGGCGAGGGGTTCGCGCTGCCGCTGTTCCTCGTCTGCACGTTCGGGGCGGTGGTCGCCGGGACGCTCGTCGTCGGCGTCGGTCGGGGCCTCGAGATCGTCGCGTTCGTCGGGGACCGGCTCGACGGCACCGGCCGGGACCAGCCGACCGGCGGGACCCCGACGCGGACCGTACGCCTGCCCGGCACCCGTCAGGCCGTGCCCGGCCCGTGAAGGCGTGGGAAGGTCCCTGTGATGGCGGAGGACTGGTCGCAGGAGCGCGCCCGCATCGTCGCGGCGCAGGCCGAGGCCGCCCAGCGGGCCGCCGCGAAGGAGTCCGCGGCCGCGCAGGCGCTCATCGACCGCTTCGTCGCCGAGGCGCGGGAGCGGGGCGTGGCGCCGGAGCCGCTCGTCGCCCACGGCCCGGGCGGGCGGGGGCGGTACCGGACCGGGCTGACCGGCTGGGTGCTCACCCGGGACGGCACGGTGGCCGTCGACACCGAGGGGCGCTACTACCTCCTGCGGGCCATCGGTGGGGTGCGGGAGCGGCTCACCGGCACGCGGCTCGAGCCCACGGACCCGCCGCTGGTCGTCGGCAAGGGCGCGCGGGACGGGGAGTCGATGGACCTCGACCGGCTGCTCGAACGCCGCCTCGATGCCGGCTGAGCCGTCGCCCGACCAGGTCAGGCGCGGCCGAGCCGCTCGCTGAGGTGGACCGTCACCTGGTCCCCGGTCGTCTTCCCGATCGCCCGTCGCGTCGCTGCCGTGACCGCCAGCTTGTGCGTGCCGTCGCCGAGCGCCATGAAGGCGCCCTCGAAGGGGTGGCCGTCGACGGTGCCGCGCACCTTCACGAGCCCCCGCGTGCCGAAGTACTCAGCGGTCCAGTCGGTGCAGACGTACGACCACCCACCTGGGGCGGAGCTCGTCTCGAGGACCGCGGTGAACGTCCGGTCGAGCGGCGAGGAGGTCGTGGTCGTCATGTCGTGGAGACCGTGTCGGCGCCCCGGACTCATCGGTCGCGAGGCCCTCCGGGTCTCGGATTTCTGCCTCTGACAGACCGTTCTTGCAGGTCAGGGGGTGGACGCGTGTTTCGACGCGAAGATAAAGAAATGGTTACGATGCCGCGTTCCCTTGCCGTCCCACCCCTGGAAGTGCACCCGTGCCCCGAGGCCGACACAGCAATGCGCCTGCCCCGCTGCTCCTCGCACGACAGCTGGCCCTCACGTCCCTCCGCCGCGTCACCGGCGTCACCGGTGCGGTCGCCGCGCGACTGCCGCGCTCGGCGTCCCGTCCCGCCGTCGGTGTGGCCGTGGCCGGGACGATGCTCGGCGGGTACCTGCTCGTCGCGCTGCCCTTCGAGGGGACGCCCGAGGTCGAGGCCGCACCGGTCCCCTCGGTGAGCGCCTCCGCGGACGCCGTCCGCGTCGAGGCATCGCTCGCCCTGCAGGGCCGGGACGAGGCACAGGCGAGCCGCGGTGAGCCCCGCGCCCCGCTGAGCGCCTCGCCGGCGCCGTCCGCGACGCCGTCTGCGTCGCCGACCCCCTCCCCGACGCCCACGCCCACGCCGACCCCCGAGCCGCCTCCTCCGCCGCCGGCGGTCGTCGGGCAGAAGTGGGCGACGACGGACGTCAACGTCCGCTCGGGTCCCGGCACCGGCCACGACCGCATCGGCTACCTCGGGGCGCTCGACGCGGTCGACGTGTCCGGTGAGACGAGCGGCGACTGGACCCAGGTCGTCCTCGACGGCGCCGCCGGCTGGGTCAACAGCGCGTACCTCGCCGACAGCAAGCCCGAGCCCGAGCCGGAGCCCGAGCCGGAGCCCGCGGCGCAGGAGGCGGCCGCGCCGGCCGTATCCGACGCCTCCTGCTCGATCAGCTCGAGCATCGAGAGCAGCCTCACCGCGAACGCCCGAGCCGTGTACCGGGCCGTCTGCGCGGCCTACGGCGGGTCCGTCTCGTCGTTCGGCGGGTACCGCCCTGGTGACGGCGGTGACCACGGCAGCGGGCGCGCCGTCGACATCATGGTGTCGGGCTCGCCCGGCTGGGAGATCGCGCGGTTCCTCCAGTCGCGGGCCGGTGAGCTCGGCATCACGTACATCATCTACGAGCAGCAGATCTGGATGGCCGGCGACTCCGCCGGTGCGTGGGAGTGGATGGAGGACCGGGGCGGCGCCACGGCGAACCACTACGACCACGTGCACGTGAGCGTCCGCTGACGCAGGAGCCGCCAGCGGGCTGCGGCACGTCGCTCAGCGGTTGAGGACCTCGACGCTCACCTCGCGGATCACCTGCTCCGGTTCCTCCGTCACGTAGGAGGCCCCCCGCACGACGAGCCGCTCCCCGTCCGGCGTGACGACCGTCCCCGTCGCGCTGTTCCGCGACTCCGACAGCCGGATCGGACCGTCCGCGCCCTCGACCCAGCGGACCGACAGCCGTTCGTGCAGCATCCCCTTGCCCGTCGCGAGTGGCTCCACCCTGTCGGCGTCGCCGAGCACGCCGGGGCACTCCTGGTCGAGGAACTCAAAGACCGTGAGGCCACCACCGTCGTAGAGCGTGAGCGGAAGCCGCTCGTCCACGCCGTAGTCCTCGCTGGAGCCCGGCTCCGGCGGGGCGCCGGTGGTGCGGAGCCGGACTTCGACGTCGGCGAAGTTGTCGAACGCGCAGACGTCCTCGACGGTGCCGCCGGCCCACGCCACGCCGCCGCGGGCCACCGACGTCGCGCGCCTGGGCGAGAACGTCGTCCGGTTCTACGACAACGTCATCGTGCCGAGCGTGGGCGGTGCCGACCAGGACCTCATCCTCTTTGCCGGCAGCGCGGCTCCCAGCGAGAGCGCCACCACCGCCGCCGCGAGCGTCGCCGCGACCGCGTGCCGTGCTGGTGGTCCGCTCCTCCGCGCGTCCCCCGTCGCGGCCGTGCTCCCTCGGGTCGCACCCGGTCCCGTCGCGTCCATCCCGTCCACCTCACCTCTCGTTCGGTGACGCCCGACGGTAGGTGGGTCGACCCGTCGGTCGTGGCGGTGCGACACCGGTTGAGTAGGCGGCGGCGGGCACGTGAGTAGCGCCGCTGGCCTGGGTGGAGGCGAGGGGACTCGAACCCCTAACCCCCTGCTTGCAAAGCAGGTGCGCTACCAATTGCGCCACGCCCCCGGAGTGTGACGGGCCGGGACCCGGTGGTGCTGCTCAGACCGGGTCGGTGGCCTCCGCCCACAGCTCGGCCTCGTGCTTGCGGTCCGTCCACCTCCGCCAGGCGGCGAAGGCCGCGACGGCGGCGAGCGCCATGACGAGCACTCGCTTCACGGCTGCTCCTCGGGGGTCGTCGGTGGTCGGTCCGTGCTCGCCAACTGTAGAGCACGGCGTCAGGTCGACCGCCGGTCGTTGGCCCCCGGTCCCGTCGCGGGCCCGGGTCCGACCCGGAGCGAGGCGACGACCTCGTCGAGGGCGGCGACGGCGTCCGCGTACGGCACCTGGCCCGGTAGGTCGACGACGTCGGCGACGAGGGACCGGGGACGCTCCCCGTCGGGGACGTCGACGTACCACGCCGTCCGCTCCGTCCCCGGCGAGTAGTAGCCGGCGTCGCCGGCCACCGCCTCGACCCGCACCGCCGGCAGCCCGTCGACCGTCGTCTCGGTCCGGTCGGTGTGGCTGTCCCGTTCCTCGGCGACCCGCTCGAAGGCCACCGGGTCGACGTCGACGGAGATGGCACCCGGGCGCACGTCCGTGCCCTCCGGCACCTCGATCGGGCCCGTCGCGAGGTAGGAGCACGGTGGTGCCACCGAGCCGTCGTTCGTCTGCCACCCGTCCGGCACCCGGTAGCTGAAGCCCTCCGGGCTCGTGCACCGCTCAGCGGCCTCCGCCGACGGACCCGACGGCTTGGTCGACGTCGCGGACGAGGAGCCGGACGTCGGCGCAGCCGTGGGTACGACGGCCGCTCGGGACGACTGGTCTGCGGTCGGTGCGGCGACGTCGGTGCCGGACGAGTCGGCGCACGCAGCGAGCACAGCCGCGGCGGCCAGCGACGTCCCGACGACTGCTCCCTTCACCCGTCACCCGTACCCGACCCGGCGTGACCGGATTCGTCCTCCGCGACGAGGAGTCGCGGGAGGTCGACGTCGACCGCCTCCAGGACCACCGTCCACCCGCCACCGGCCCCGTGCCCGCCGAGCTGCTCGAGCTCGACGGGGTCGAGCATCGCGATTCAGCGATACGTCCGGTGCAGGGGGTCGTCGTAGCAGTGGACCGCCTCGGGGCCGCTGTGCTCGGCGGGGCGGACGGCGACGAGCCCGTCGTCGCGGCGGACCGGTCGCGGGGCGCGGGGGGTCGTCGAGGTCCACGCTCCGACGGTGCCGCACGTCACGGCGCTGGGTCACCCGAGTTCCGTGCCGCCGTTCCGAGTGGTGGCGGACGGCGGCAGGGAGCGGACCACGCGTGCCGGGTTCCCGACCGCGACGACGTCCGCCGGCAGGTCCTTCGTGACGACGGCGCCCGCGCCGACGACCGTGTTCTCCCCGATGGTCACCCCCGGCAGCACGATCGCCCCGCCACCGAGCCACACGTTGTCGCCGATCGTGATGGGCCGCGCCGCCTCCCACTTGTCGCGACGCAGGTCCGCCTCCAGCGGGTGCGTCGGGGTGAGGAGCTGGACGTTCGGCCCCATCTGAACGTCGTCGCCGATCGTGATGGCGGCGACGTCGAGCGCGACGAGACCGAAGTTGGCGAAGCAGCGGGCGCCGATCCGGATGTGGCTGCCGTAGTCGACGCGGAAAGGCGGCCGGATCTCCGTCCCCTCACCGATCGCCCCGAGGAGCTGCTCGAGCAGCTGCCGCCGCAGCGGCTGCTGCCGCACCGTCGTCGCGTTGTACGCCGCCATCAGGTCGAGCGCGGCGGTGCTCGCGGCAGCGAGCTCGGGGTCGTCGGCGATGTAGAGGTCGCCGGCGAGCATGCGCTCGCGCATCGACCGGGTGTCGGACTCGGACGTCATGCGGACGACCGTGCCCGACACGCGGGACGGTCGCCCGTCGACGGCGTCACCCGACGCGCAGCGACACGGCCAGCAGCAGGAGGGCGAGCGTCGCCGCAACGGTCCGCACCCGGTTCCACCGGTTCCACCGTGGCTCGAACCCCGCCCGCGTCCGGGCGGCGGACGCGGCGTCGAGCCCCGCCACGTCGACGGCCTGCAGCCGGTTGTTCGCCGGCACGTTGACCGCGACCGTCGGCAGGTGGACGCCGAGGAGCAGGACGGCGGCCGCCACGCCGAGGAGCAGGGGGTCGGGCCCCCGCCCGGCCAGCAGCCGGGTACCGAGCGCGAGCAGCGGGAGGACGGCCGAGCCGGCCCACACGCTGATGAACACCGGCGAGCCCCGCTGGATGACCCCGTCGACGACCTGGAAGGCCCGGAGGAAGTCGGCGTCGCCGAGTGCCCGCAACCCGGGCATGACGACGACGGCGAAGGCGAGGAGCAGCCCCGCGACGAGCCCGGTGGCCACGACCGCGGCGACGGTCGTCGACGTGGCGACGACGTCCACCGCTCAGCCCCCGCTCACGGCGCCGGTGCGCGGCCGCCGGGAGGCTGGCGTCGCCGCGGGGAGCGGCGAGCGCGCGGCGACCGCCGCCAGGACCGAGACGAGCGCGGTCAGGCTGCCGAGACCCCACCGCTCGACGGCGCTCGTGGAGGCGAGGTTCCCGAGCGTGTTGACGGCCATGAGGACGACGACCGCCCACGTCCCCGTCGTGAGCAGGCGGGTGGGGACACCGGGCGCGCGCACGAGGCCGACCCGGGCGAGCAGCAGCAGGGCGAGCGCCCCGAGCAGCACCGCGGCGGACCCGCTCGCGGCACGGTAGGGGACCGGCAGGCGCCCGTCGGCCTCCGCCACGCGCCCGCCGTACAGGTGCTCCCCGACCGGCATCCCGGCGGCCGCCGCGACCTGACCGGCGGCGACCGCGCCGAGGAGGGCGGCGGCGACGGCGGCGGCCACACGACCGCTCGCAGTGCTGGGTTCTTCGGGTGGGGATGGCATGTGCTCCTCCTTCGTCTGGTGGTGCATGTCGTCTGGTGGCGACGCTAGGCACCGCGGTGGGGGCGGGTTGTGCCCCACGACGCCGCGCGGGTGGCGGGTCGGGTCAACGCCGGCGGGGCCCGCGGAGCAGACCGATGCCGGCCCACACGAACCACACGACGAAGCCGAGTCCGAAGGCGGACGCCGCGACACCGGCGGCAGCGGGCACCACGGTCCACAGGCCCGCGACCCCGACGGCGACGCCGAGGCCCGCGAGCCCGAGGGAGAAGGCGCGGGTGCGGAGGGCGGCGACGCTCACGAGCAGCACCCACACGGCGCCGACGACCTCGATGCCGCCACCGAGGGCGTCCTGCACGACACCCGTCGACGCCCACACCGTCGCAGCGGTGGCACGGTCGTCGGCCGCGAGAGCGACGACGGCCTGCTGACCGACGAGGTGGACCATGCCGCTGGCCAGCAGCAGACCCGCCCAGATGTGGCCGAAGACCTCGGCGGTGCGGGCGAGGGCGGGTGCGCCGCGCAGCCGCCGGCGGACACCGAGCACGAGGCTCACGAGGGCGATGCCGCCGACGAGGTAGAGCACGAGGTACCAGCCGTACATCACGCCCTGGTTGTCGAGGAGGAACTGCAGCGAGGCCGCCGGGTCGCCCTGGACGTCGAGGAGGCCGCGCGGGGCGAGGTAGGCGCCCATCACGCCGAAACCGACGAGGTAGGTGGCGGCCTTGACGAGCGCGGCGACGCCGGCGCCTCGCTCGAGGGCGGCCGACGCGTCGGAGGGGGTGGACGGGGGGCGGGTGACCGTTGTCGTCGTCATGGCCACCACGCTCGCGCCGGCGCGTCCATCGGCGCATCGGTCGGGCAGCCGGACCTGCATGGCCGAAGGTCCACCCCTCGGATGGCCACAGGTCCCATGACGGGGCCGGGCAGGGTCCATACGCTCGGGGCGTGCTGGGACGTCTCCTCCGCTCGCTGTGGCGGGAGCCGCGCGTGCCACCCCCTGCGCGGGACGGGTGGTGGCGTGTCGACGTGGCGGTCGTCGCGGTGCTGACCGCCACAGCCGTCGTGGAGGTGCTGGCCCGCGACGACGTCCCCTGGCCGCTGTTCACCCTCGTGATGACGCTCGTCTGCGTCGTGTCGGTCCTGTGGCGCACGCGGTTCCCGCTCGGGATGGTGCTGCTGTCGTACGGCGCCCAGACGGTGACCGGGCTCGCGCCCGCGCTCGCGGGCCTGCCGTACGGCGTCCCGAACACGACCGCCGTCGTGCTGCTGCTGGCGTACTCGCTCGGCCGGTGGGCGTCCGGCCGGCACGTCCTCGCGGGCGTCGCGTTCCTCATGGTCGCCCACTTCGGCCGCGAACCGGTCTACGGCAGCTCCACGCAGGACAACCTCATCGGCGCCGGTTTCCTCCTCCTGCCCGTGGTGCTGGGGGTCGCCGTGCGGCTGGCGGTGGCCGACCGGCGGCGGGCGCAGGAGCAGGTGCGGGACCGGGAGCGCGAGCGCCTCGCGCGCGACCTGCACGACACCGTCGCGCACCACGTGTCGGGCATCGTCATCCAGGCGCAGGCCGGGCGGACCGTCGCCGCCGCGGACCCCGGTCGTGCCGTGGAGGTGCTCCGTGTCATCGAGGAGGCGGCGACGCGGTCGCTCGTGGAGATGCGCTCGCTGGTCGGTGTCCTGCGGCAGGGCGACACCGACGGGCGGGCGCCGGTGAAGGGCGTCGCCGACCTCGTCGACCTCGACCGTCCCGGCGCACCGGGCTCGCCCGCGGTGCACGTGACGGTCTCCGGGGACGTCACGGACCTGCCGGGCACCGTCGACGGGGCGGTGTACCGGGTGGTGCAGGAGTCGGTGACGAACGCCCGCTGGCACGCCCGGGGGGCCACGCGGGTCGACGTCAGCGTGCGCGCGACCGTGGACGCCGTGGTCGTGGCCGTCCGCGACGACGGGGTCGGCCGCACGAGCGCCCGCGGCGCCGGCTCCGGCCTGGGGATCGCGGGGATGCGCGAGCGGGTCGAGCTGCTCGGCGGCCGGCTCGAGGCCGGTCTCGGACCCGCGGGCGGGTGGGCCGTGCACGCGACCGTGCCGACGGGTGGTCGGCGGTGACACCGGCGGAGCACGTCCGTGTCCTCGTGGCGGACGATCACGACCTCGTCCGCGTCGGGCTCGTCATGATCCTCGACGCCCAGCCGGACATCGAGGTCGTCGCGGAGGCCCGCGACGGCGTCGAGGCCGTCTCGGCGGCCCGACGGCTGCGTCCGGACGTCTGCCTGCTCGACGTCCGCATGCCCGGCCTCGACGGGATCGAGGCGACGCGGGCCCTCGCCGGTCCGGGGGTCGAGGACCCGCTGCCCGTCGTCGTCATCACGACGTTCGACCTCGACGAGTACGTCCACGACGCGCTGCGGGGGGGCGCCCGCGGGTTCCTCCTCAAGGACGCCGGACCGGACCTGCTCGTGCAGGCGGTGCACGCAGCCGCTCGGGGCGACGCCCTCATCGCACCGAGCGTCACGGCGCGCCTGCTCTCGACCTTCGCCGGCCGCACGCCCTCACGGCCCGCCGAGCCGCAGGTGCCCCTCAGCGAGCGCGAGGAGGAGGTGCTCCTCGCCGTCGCCCGCGGCCGCACGAACGCCGAGATCGCGACCGACCTCTTCGTGTCGCTCAGCACCGTGAAGGCGCACGTCACGAGCCTCATGACGAAGCTGGGGGCGCGCAACCGCGTCGAGATGGCGATGTGGGCGTACGAGACGGGACGCGTCGCGGACGGCTGAGGCACGGAAGGCCACGCCCGGCGGGAGTAGCCAGGGCGCTCGCGGGGTTGTGGAGGACGTGCCGTCCAGCGGCACGCTCCGACGACCGTGGAGGTACCGTGGCAGCGGACTGGAACCAGCAGGTCATCGAGACGTTCCGCGCCAACGGTGGCGAGGTGCCGCAGTTCGGCCGCCGCCTGGTGCTCCTGCACCACCTCGGTGCGCGCACCGGCACCGCGCGGGTGTCGCCCGTGATGTCGTTCCCTACCGAGGCCGGCTGGCTCGTGGTCGCGTCCAAGGGCGGGGCGCCGGAGCACCCGGCCTGGTACCGCAACCTGCTCGCGCACCCGGAGGTCCGGATCGAGACCCCGGACGACGGCGAGGTCGAGGTCGTGGCCCGCGAGCTGGACCCTGCCGAACGCGAGGACGCCTGGCGGCGGATCATCGCGGAGGCACCGGGTTTCGGCGACTACGAGCGACGGACCACCCGGGTGATCCCGGTGGTGGAGCTGGCACGACGCTGAGTGCCGTCCGAGGGGGTGGGCCTAGCTGGACTTGAACCAGCGACCTCTTCCTTATCAGGGAAGCGCTCTGACCGACTGAGCTATAGGCCCGCTGCGCTCGCGCGCAACGGCGAGGGTACCCGACGGGCACGGTGTCGCCGAAATCCTCCGGGTGCCCTCGACGGGCTCCCGCTCACTCGTCGGTGAGGGTGACGTGCAGGCCGCCGACGAGACCCGAGCTGAGGTTGTAGATGAAGGCGAAGAGGGTGGCCAGCGCGGTGAGGATGACGATGTTCGCGACGGAGATGACGACCGACAGCGACAGCACCCGCTCGAAGCCGACGTAGCTGAGGATGTCGAATCGGTCGGAGCCGTCGACCTGACGCACGATCTCGTTGACGTCGGTGAAGACGCCCATGCCGTTGACGACGTTCCACACCACGGCGGTCATGACGACCCCGACGATGCCGAGCGCGACCGCGAGCAGGAACGACAGCTTGAGCACCGACCACGGGTCGAGGCGGGCAACCGACAGACGCGCCTTGCGAGGGCCCCGCCGCACCCCGGGACGCACCTGGCCCTGCGGACGGGCGACCGCCCCGGGCTGGCCGGGACGCTGTCCGGGGCGGACCTGGCCCGGGCGGGGCTGACCGGGACGGACCTGCCGGGCCTGACCCGGCTGGGCGAGCTGACCGGGCTGACCGGGCTGAGCAGGTCGACCCGACTGACCGGGCCGGGACTGACCCGGCCGCGCCTGGGGCTGTGCCGAACGCGCCGCAGGACCCGCCGGCGCCGGACGCGCCGTGCCGTTCGGCGTGCGCGCCGCGGGACCAGCGGATCCAGAGGATCCAGCGGATCCGGCGGACCGCGACGGTGCCCCCCCGGGCGTCGTCGACGACGGAGGCCGCGACGCGGCGGGTGCCTGCTCGCGTGAGCCCGGGGACGCGCTCGCGCCGCCCGGACGGGACCCCACCGTGGTGGGAGAGCTCGTACCCTCGGTCGTGCTCACCCGTCACCTCCCGTCATGTCGGGGCCGGGGTCGTCCGACCCCTCAGCAGACGACGGTACGGCATCGTCGGCCGCTTCGGTGACCTCGGCGGCGGGGACTCGCTGGTCAGCGTCCTGCGCCTCGCCGGCTCCGTCCGGCTCGGCGGCGTCGTCCGCGACCCGCACCTCGCTGTTGAGCGTGGCGGCCAGCACGCCGTCGCCCTCCCCGGGCTTGGTGAGGATGACCCCGTACGTGTCCCGCCCGCTCGAGCGGATGTCGGCGACCCGGGACCGCATGACGCGGCCGGACTGCATGATGACGAGGATCTCGTCCTCGTCGGTCGCGATGAGGGACGCGACGAGGTCACCGCGCTCGTCGGAGGCCTTCGCGACCTTGATCCCGAAGCCCGCACGGCCCTGCACCCGGTACTCCGAGACCGGGGTGCGCTTCGCGTACCCGTTCTCCGTCACCACGACGACGTCGTGGGCGACCGGCGCCGCGGCGACGTCGGCCCCCTCCGCGCTCTCCGACTCCGCCTGCATCTGCGCGGGCACGACGGCCGCGGAGAGCAGCGAGTCGCCCGCGCGGAACCGCATCCCCGTGACGCCGGAGGTGTCGCGGCCCATCGGCCGCAGCGTCGCGTCGTCGGCGGTGAAGCGGATGCTCATGCCCTTGCGGGACACGAGCAGGAGGTCGTCGTCGGCGCCGACGAGACGCGCCGCCACGAGCTCGTCGCCGTCGCGCAGCCGCACGGCGATGAGCCCACCGGTGCGAGGGGAGTCGTAGTCGGGCAGGCGGGACTTCTTCACGAGCCCGTCGCGGGTGGCGAGCACGAGGTACGGCGCGTCGTCGTACGAGGCGAGGTCGACGACCTGCGCGATCCGCTCGTCCGGCTGGAACGCCAGGAGGTTCGCGACGTGCTGGCCCTTGGCGTCCCGCGCGCCCTCGGGCAGCTCGTACGCCTTCGCGCGGTACACGCGGCCGAGGTTGGTGAAGAACAGCAGCCAGTGGTGCGTCGAGGTGGTGAAGAAGTGCTCGACGACGTCGTCGCCGCGCAGCGCCGCCCCGCGGATCCCGCGGCCCCCGCGCCGCTGGGCACGGTAGGAGTCGGCCCGCGTCCGCTTCGCGTAGCCGCCGCGGGTGATGGTGACGACGACCTCCTCCTCGGGGATGAGGTCCTCCATCGACACCTCCGCCCCGCTCGGGACGATGCGGGTGCGACGCTCGTCGCCGTACTTGTCGACGATCGCGGCGAGCTCGGTGGAGACGATGTCCCGCTGCCGCTGGGGCACCGCGAGGATCTCCTCGTAGTCGGCGATCTGCGCCGTCAGCTCCTCGTACTCGTCGACGATCTTCTGCCGCTCGAGGGCCGCGAGCTGCCGCAGCTGCATGGCGAGGATCGCGCGCGCCTGCACCTCGTCGACGTCGAGGAGCTCCATGAGCCCGTTGCGGGCGTCCTCGACCGTGGCGCTGCGGCGGATGAGCGCGATGACCTCGTCGAGGTTCTCCAGCGCCCGCAGGTACCCGATGAGCAGGTGCTGCCGCTCCTGCGCCTGCCGCAGCCGGTACTGGGTGCGCCGGCGGATGACCTCGAGCTGGTGCTCGATCCAGTGGGTGATGAACCCGTCGAGGCTGAGGGTGCGGGGCACGCCGTCGACGAGGGCGAGCATGTTCGCGCTGAAGTTGTACTGCAGCTGCGTGTGCTTGTAGAGGTTGTTGAGCACGACCTTCGCGACGGCGTCGCGCTTGAGGACGATGACGAGCCGCTGGCCCGTGCGCCCCGAGGTCTCGTCGCGGATGTCAGCGACCCCGGACAGCCGGCCCTCGCGGACCATCTCCGCGATCTTCTCGGCGAGGTTGTCGGGGTTGACCTGGTACGGCAGCTCGGTGACGACGAGGCACGTGCGCCCCTGGAGCTCCTCGACGTCGACGACCGCGCGCATCGTGATGGACCCGCGACCGGTGCGGTACGCGTCCTCGATCCCGGCACGACCCATGATCGTCGCGGCGGTCGGGAAGTCCGGGCCCTGGACGCGCTCGATGAGACCGTCGAGCAGCTCGGCCCCGCGCAGCTCCGGGTTCTCGAGGGCGAACTGCACCGCGCTCGCGACCTCGCGGAGGTTGTGCGGCGGGATGTTCGTCGCCATGCCGACGGCGATGCCGGCGGAGCCGTTGACGAGGAGGTTGGGGAAGCGGCTCGGCAGGACCGACGGCTCCTGCGTGCGCCCGTCGTAGTTGTCGACGAAGTCGACGGTCTCCTCGCCGATGTCGCGGACGAGCTCCATCGCCAGCGGCGCCATTCGGCACTCGGTGTAGCGGTGGGCCGCGGCGCCGAGGTTGCCGGGGGAGCCGAAGTTCCCCTGACCGTCGACGAGCGGGTAGCGCATGACCCAGCGCTGGACGAGGCGGACGAGGGTGTCGTAGATCGCCCCGTCGCCGTGCGGGTGGTACTGCCCCATGACGTCGCCGAGGACGCGCGTGCACTTGGAGTACTGCCGGTCCGGGCGGTACCCGCCGTCGTACATCGCGTACAGCACGCGGCGGTGGACCGGCTTGAGCCCGTCGCGGA
The DNA here is from genome assembly GCF_037860835.1 of Aquipuribacter nitratireducens. Taxonomy (NCBI): domain Bacteria; kingdom Bacillati; phylum Actinomycetota; class Actinomycetes; order Micrococcales; family Intrasporangiaceae; genus Aquipuribacter; species Aquipuribacter nitratireducens. Next base: position 170,528 of record NZ_JBBEOG010000007.1, read on the forward strand.
CGTCCGGCAGAGCGCGCCCGACGATGACGCTCATCGCGTAGTCGAGGTACGACCGCTGCATCTGCTGCTGGATGTCGACCGGCTCGATGCGGTCGCCGGGCGGGGTGTCGACGATGTCGGTCACAGGTCTCCGTCGGGGCTCGTGTGCTCAGGTGCTCGGGTGATCGGGCCGGCCGCGCGGTGGGGCTGTCGCCGGGCCCTCAGATGTCGAGGAAGCGGACGTCCTTCGCGTTGCGCTGGATGAACGAGCGACGCGACTCGACGTCGTCGCCCATGAGGACGCTGAACATCGCGTCGGCCGCCGCGGCGTCGTCGAGCGTGACGCGCAGGAGGGTGCGCGACGCCGGGTCCATCGTCGTGTCCCACAGCTCGTCGAAGTTCATCTCGCCGAGGCCCTTGTAGCGCTGGATCGACTGCTCCTTCGGCAGCCGCTTGCCCGCCGCGAGCCCCGCCTGCGTGAGCGCCTCGCGCTCGCGGTCGGTGTAGGCGTACTCGTGGTCGGCGTTCGACCACTTGATCCGGTACAGCGGCGGCTGGGCGAGGAACACGTGACCGGCCTCGACGAGCCCGCGCATGTAGCGGAACAGCAGCGTGAGCAGCAGCGTCTGGATGTGCTGGCCGTCGACGTCGGCGTCGGCCATGAGCACGATCTTGTGGTACCGGAGCTTCGCGATGTCGAAGTCCTCGCCGATGCCCGTGCCGAGCGCCGTGATGAGCGACTGGATCGCCTCGCTGCCGAGGGCCCGGTCCAGGCGCGCCTTCTCGACGTTGAGGATCTTGCCGCGCAGCGGGAGGATCGCCTGCGTCTCGGGGTCGCGGCCGTCGACGGCGGAGCCGCCGGCGCTGTCGCCCTCGACGATGTAGATCTCGCAGCGCGCGGGGTCGCGGCTCGAGCAGTCGCGGAGCTTGCCGGGCATCGAGTTGGACTCGAGCAGGCCCTTGCGCCGGGTGGCCTCGCGCGCGCGACGGGCGGCGACGCGGGCGGCGGCGGCCTGCTGCGCCTTGCGGATGATGTCGCGGGCCTCGCGCGGGTGGGACTCGAACCACGCCCCGAGGGCGTCGCCCAGCACCTTCTGCACGTAGCTGCGGGCCTCGGTGTTGCCGAGCTTCGTCTTCGTCTGGCCCTCGAACTGCGGCTCGGACAGCTTGACGCTGATGACGGCGGTCAGCCCCTCGCGGATGTCGTCGCCCGTGAGCTGCTCGTCCTTCTTCAGCATGTTGTTGTCGCGCGCGTAGCGACCGACGAGCCCGGTGAGGGCGGCACGGAAGCCCTCCTCGTGGGTGCCGCCCTCGTGGGTGTTGATGGTGTTGGCGTACGTGTGGACGCTCTCGGAGTACGCAGTCGTCCACTGCATGGCGATCTCGACGCTCATGTGCCGCTCCGTGTCCTCCGCCTCGAAGCTGAGGATCTCGGCGTGGACGGCGTCGGAGCGCTTGCGGTCGTTGAGGTGGTGGACGTAGTCGACGAGCCCGCCGTCGTAGCGGTACGTGGTGCGGCGCTCGCCGGCGCCCGCGGCGGGCGCGCCGCTGCCGTCGAGGCCCTCCGCGCCCTCGGGCCGCTCGCCGGAGGCGGGCTCGGCGTCGTCGGCGGTGACGTGCTCGGGTCGCTCGTCGACGAGGGTGAGCGTGAGGCCCTTGTTGAGGAACGCCATCTGCTGGAAGCGGCTGCGGAGCGTCTCGGCGTCGAAGTCGACGGTCTCGAAGATGTCGGCGTTGGGCCAGAACGTCACCGTCGTGCCGGTCTCGTCCGTCGCCTCACCGGTCTCGAGCGGGCCGGTGGGGACGCCGCCGAGGAACGCCATCCGGTGGACGCGGCCGTCGCGGCGGACCTCGACCTCGAGCCGGGAGGACAGCGCGTTGACGACGCTGACGCCGACCCCGTGGAGGCCGCCGGACACCGCGTACCCGCCGCCGCCGAACTTGCCGCCGGCGTGGAGGACGGTGAGGACGACCTCGACGGCGGGCTTCCGCTCGACCGGGTGGAGGTCGACGGGGATGCCGCGGCCGTTGTCGACGACCCGGACGCCGCCGTCGTCGAGGAGCGTGACCTCGATGGTGTCGCACCAGCCGGCGAGCGCCTCGTCGACGGAGTTGTCGACGACCTCGTACACGAGGTGGTGCAGCCCGCGCGGGCCCGTCGAGCCGATGTACATGCCGGGGCGCTTGCGGACCGCCTCGAGACCCTCGAGGACGGTGATGTTCGACGCGTCGTACCCGCCGGCGGCCGGGGCGCCGGCCCCCGGCGCCGTCGCGGCCGTCTCGTCGTCGGGTCCGGGGGTGCTCGTCGTGGGGTCGGTGGGGGTGGTCCCGTCGCTCACGCGGCACAGCTCCTCGGGGTTCGTGGACAACCCTCGTAGTCTACCTGCTGCGGACCGTCACGACGGTCGTCCACAGCCTCGTGCCGCGCGTGGCGGCCTCTCACGGGCGCCAGGAGCGGCGCGACCCCCGTCCGTGTGGGTCCCCACGCCAGCGCGTCCCGGCGGGCCCTGCTCGGTCGCGACGCTCAGCCGTACGTGTCGCGGGCCCCTCGCCCGCGGACGGCGAACCGGCCGCGATGCCACGACGGCGCGTCAGGGGCGAGGACCTCGACGTGGTGGACGACATCGGGTCCGACGACCTCGGCCATGCGGCGCAGGACGTCGGGGACGAGCATCCGCAGCTGGGTGGCCCACGCGGTCGTCGCCGCGCGGACGGTGAGGACCCCGTCGCCGAAGCCGACGGGCACGCAGTGCCCGGCCACCTCCCCGCCGACCACCTCCCGCCACCGGCCCATGACGCCGCCGACCGCGACCGCGTCGGTCCAGCCGGCGGCCCCGACGAGGCCGGTGGCGACGTCGGCGAGGCGCGCGGGGTCGCGGGGGTCCGCGCGCGCCCCGGACAGGGTGACCTCCTCGCGGCGGCGGCGGCCCTGCCCGAACCGGGCGTGACCGCCGAGCCCGCCCGGCACCGCGGTCCCGCCGGCACCGAGGGCGCGGACGCCGCCCGCGGGGGCGTGGCCGCGTGCGCGGGCGGCGGCGAGGGCGCGCTGCCACGCCACGGCGAAGGCGTCGGGCTCGTCGTCGGCGGACCCCGGGTCCTCCTCGGTGCTCGGGCCGGTCACGCCGACTCCCGAGCGGCGCCCGGCTCGACGCTGCTCGTGCCGCTCGCGGGGTCGCGACGCACCCGCAGGACGGTGCCGGTGAGCCCGGCGGGGACGTCGGCCGCGACGGCCGCGGTGACGAGGACCTGCTCGGCGCGCAGCGCCCGCTCGGCGAGGTGGGAGCGGCGGCGGGCGTCGAGCTCGGCGAACACGTCGTCGAGCACGAGGACCGGTTCGCCGTCCTCCCCGCCGGTCGCGGTGAGCAGGTCGAAGGAGCCGAGGCGGAGGGCGAGCGCCGCGGACCACGACTCGCCGTGGCTCGCGTAGCCGCGCGCGGGTAGCGCGTTGACGAGGAGATCGACGTCGTCGCGGTGGGGACCGACGAGCGTCGTGCCGCGGTCGAGCTCCGCGCGCCGGGCGGCGGTCGCGGCGGCGAGCAGGGCGTCGTGGAGCGCCACCCGGTCCCGCGAGGGCACGGGCAGCTCATCCGCGTCCGCGCCGCGGACCGTCGGGTGCAGGCCGCGCGGGCGGTAGCGGGTGGTCAGCGCGCCGGACACCCCGGACACCGCGCCGTACGCGGCCTCCGCGTACGGCGACAGCTGGTCGAGGGTGTCGAGCCGTGCGGCGAGCAGGTCGGCTCCGGTCTGCGCGAGCTGCGCGTCCCACACCTCCAGCGTCGCCTCGACGCCGGCGACGGCCTGCCCGCGCAGGCCCCGGCCGCTCTTGAGCAGGGCGCTGCGCTGCCGGACGACCCGCTCGTAGTCCGACCGCACACCGGCGAGGCGGGGCTGCAGCGCGACGAGGAGGTCGTCGACGAAGCGCCGCCGCTGGTCCGGCTCACCCTTGACGACGGCGAGGTCCTCGGGGGCGAACACCACGGTCCGCAGGAGGCCGAGCACCTCGCGCGGGCGGACCGGCGACTTGTTGACGCGCGCCCGGTTGGCCCGGCCGGGTGTGATCTCGAGCTCGACGAGGGCGGTGCGTCCGCCCCGGCGGACCCGGCCGCGCACGACGGCCCGCTCGGCCCCGGCGCGGACGAGGGCGGCGTCGCCCGCGACCCGGTGGCTGCCGAGGGTCGCGAGGTACGCGAGCGCCTCCACGACGTTCGTCTTCCCCTGCCCGTTGTCCCCGACGAGGGTCGTCGCGCCGGGGCCGAGCACGACCTCGGCCGCGGGGTAGGAGCGGAAGTCCGTCAGCGAGAGGTGCTCGACGTGCACGTCACGCCGGGCCGGTGGGCTCGCCCTCGGCCGCGGCGCCCTCGCGCGCCGACTCCGCCACCTGCTCCGCCGAGCCGGGGCGGGTGGAGCGGACGGTGTGGCCGCCGAACTGGTTGCGCAGCGCGGCGATCGCCTTCATCGCCGGGCTCTCCTCCTGCCGGGAGACGAAGCGCGCGTACAGCGACGCCGCGATGGTGGGCGTCGCGACGGCGTTCTCGATGCCCTCGATGACGGTCCAGCGGCCCTCGCCGGAGTCCTCCGCGTAGCCGCTGACGGTCGTGAGGCCCGGGTCCTCCTCGAGCGCGCGCACGAGGAGGTCGAGCAGCCACGACCGGACGACGGTCCCGCGGCGCCAGCCGGCGAAGACCGTCGCGACGTCGTCGACGACGTCGGTCTTGTCGAGGAGCTCGTAGCCCTCGGCGAAGGCCTGCATGACGGCGTACTCGATGCCGTTGTGGACCATCTTCGCGTAGTGGCCGGCGCCGACGGGTCCCGCGTGGGAGAAGCCCTCCTCTCGCGGGCCCTCGGGCCGCAGCGCGTCGAACACGGGGAGCGCGCGCTCGATGTCGGCGGGGTCCCCGCCCGCCATGAGCCCGTAGCCCTCGGTGACGCCCCAGATGCCGCCCGACACCCCGCAGTCGACGTAGCGGACGCCCCGCTCCGCGAGGTGCGCGGCGTGCTCGCGGTCGTCGGTCCAGCGGGAGTTCCCGCCCTCGATGACGAGGTCGCCGGGCTCCAGGAGCTGCCCGAGCCGCTCGACGGTCTGCCGGGTCGGGTCGCCGCTCGGCACCATCACCCACACGGTGCGGGGCCGCGGGAGGGCGGCGACGAGGTCCTCGAGGGTCTCGACGTCCGTGGTGGTCGGGTCCGGTGCGTAGCCGGTGACCTCGAGGCCCGCCTCGCGCAGGCGGGTGCGCATGTTGCCGCCCATCTTGCCGAGGCCGACGAGGCCGAGGTGGCGGACGGGGTCGTTGCCGTGCTGCTCGGGGTGCGCGGTCTGGTCGCTCATGGTCACCCAGCCTGGTGCCGGGGCGGGCGCGCGGCCACTCTCAGCCGGCCATGCGGATGGGCATGAGCAGGTACGTGTAGCCGCGGGTGTCGGAGGCGTCGGGCTGGTCGTGGCCCGACAGCAGCGCGGGCTTCGACGGCTGGGTGAAGGACAGCCGGACGTACTTGCTGCCCGCGGCGGCGAGGCCGTCCATGAGGTACTGGGCGTTGAACGCGATCGACAGGCCCGGCCCGTCGACGGCCTCGACGGCGAGCGCGTCCGTGGCCTGGGCGTCCTCGCCGGTGCCGGCCTCGAGGACGATCTCGTCCTCGGCGATCGTGAGCCGCACGGGCGAGCGGTCCCCGATGAGCGCCATGCGGCGGACGCCGTCGACGAGCGCCGCGGCCTCGACGACGACGGTCGTGTCGGAGCTCTCGGGGAACAGGCGGCGCACCGGCGGGTACTCGCCGTCCATGAGCGGGACCGTGGTCCGGCGGCCGCCGGCGGAGATGCCGAGCAGCTCACCCGGCCCGCTCGACAGCCCGATCTCGACCTCGGTGCCCCCGAGGCTCTTCGCGATGTCGTTGAGGGTGCGGGCGCGGACGAGGAACGCCTGGGTGGCGCCGGGGTCGTCGGCGTGCCACTCGACGTCGCGGAGCGCGAGGCGGTAGCGGTCGGTGGCGACGAGGCTGACGGTGCCGCCGTCGATCTCGACCCGCACGGCGGTGAGGACCGGAGGGGTCTCGTCGCGGGCGGCCGCCACGGCGACCTGGGCGACGGCGGCCGCGAACACCTCGCCCGGCACCGAGCCGACCCGCTGGGGCGGCGGCGGCAGCTGCGGGTACTCCTCGACGGGCATGACGGGCAGCGCGAAGCGGCTCGAGCCTGCCTCGACCCGCAGCTTCGCGCCGTCGAGGTGGAGCGTCACCGGCTTGCCCGGCAGGGCACGGGCGATGTCGGCGAGCAGCCGCCCCTGCACGAGGACGCGGCCCTCCTCCTCGACCCGGGCCGGCGCCGTCATGCGGGCGGACACCTCGTAGTCGAAGGCCGACAGCTGCAGGCCGTCCGGGACGGCGACGAGCAGGACGCCGGTGAGCACGGGGACCGGCGGGCGAGCCGGGAGGACCCGTGTGGTCCAGGCCACCGCCTCCGCGAGCACGTCACGGTCGATCTGCAGGCGCACGGTTCCTCCGGGGTGGGGCGGGTCGGGCTGCCGAGCCTAGCCCCGGGCGGGGACGGCGGGCACGGACCTCGGGAGAGGTCCGGTTCGGTCGGGGCTCGCTCCACATCCCTGTGCGCGTCCCCGTCATGTCATACCTGGAGAAGTGTCGTCATCTCCATAGGTGGTGTGGATCCTGTGGACCGGGACGCCGGCGGGGGGCGTGACCTGCACGGCGTCGCCCGGCGCCGGTGGGGACGGTCTGTGGAGCGGGCGGGGACGCCGACCCGACGGACTGGGGACGACACAGCAGCAGGGCGACGCGGTGTGGGTGCACCGCCGGGGAGGAGTCCCTCGCGCCCACAGGAGCGGGCGGCGTTCCACACCCGACCCACAGCTCCTGTGGACGGGCACGACCGTCGGGCGCGCTCGTCGCCGACCGCTGCTGTGGACATACCCCCGTGCCGCGGCGGCGAACCCCGGGCAGAACGGGACAGCGAGTACACACAGGTGTGGACAACCCTGTGGAGGAGCGAGGTAGGGCGGGTGCGAACCCTGGCGGAGCGTGGGTGGGGTCAGCGGTTGCCGGACTGCCGCTTGAGGCGGCTCGTCAGCTCCGTCACCTGGTTGTAGACGGCCATCCGCTCGCTCATGAGGCCGCGGATCTTCCGCTCGGCGTGCATGACGGTCGTGTGGTCGCGGCCGCCGAACGCCTGCCCGATCTTGGGCAGGGACATCTCGGTGAGCTCACGGCACAGGTACATCGCGATCTGCCGGGCGTTGACGAGCACCCGGGACCGGCTGGAGCCGTGGAGGTCGTCGACGCTCACGCCGAAGTAGCTCGCCGTCTCCGCCATGATCTGCGACGACGTGATCGCCGGCTGGTCGACCGAGGGGATGAGGTCACGCAGCACGACGTCGGCGAGCTGCTCGGTGAGCGGCTGCCGGTGCAGGCTCGCGAAGGCCGTCACGCGGATGAGGGCGCCCTCGAGCTCGCGGATGTTCGTCGAGATGCGGCTGGCGATGTACTCCATGATCTCGTCGGGGACGTTGAGCGAGTCCGTGATCGCCTTCTTGCGGAGGATGGCGATGCGCGTCTCGAGGTCCGGCGGCTGCACGTCCGTGAGCAGGCCCCACTCGAACCGGCTCCGCATCCGGTCCTCGAAGCCCTGCAGCTGCTTCGGCGGGACGTCGCTCGTGATGACGACCTGCTTGTTCGCGTTGTGCAGGGCGTTGAACGTGTGGAAGAACTCCTCCTGGGTCTGCACCTTGTTCTGCAGGAACTGGATGTCGTCGATGAGGAGGACGTCCACCTCGCGGTAGCGGGCGTGGAACGCGGCCGCGCGGTCGTCGCGGATGGAGTTGATGAAGTCGTTGGTGAACTCCTCGGAGTTCACGTACCGCACCCGCATGCCGCCGTAGAGGCTCTGGACGTAGTGGCCGATGGCGTGGAGCAGGTGCGTCTTGCCGAGGCCGGACTCGCCGTAGACGAACAGCGGGTTGTACGCCTTGGCCGGGGCCTCGGCGACCGCGACGGCGGCGGCGTGGGCGAACCGGTTGGAGGCGCCGATGACGAAGGACTCGAAGGTGTAGCGGGGGTTGAGCCGGGCCTCGGCCTCCTCGGCGAGGCTGCGACGGCGGGTGAGGGGCCGCGCGCCGCCGCGCTGGCCCCGGTGCACGTGCCGGCCCGGCGGTGCCTCGTCGGTGAGGTCGAGGACGTCGGTCTGCTCCGGATCCGTGTCGTCGGCGGGGTCGGCGTCGAAGCGCGTGGCCTGGCCCCAGCCGCCGTGGTCCAGCAGCAGCACGTGCTCCCCGTCGAGGGCGCCGAGGCTCGTGTCGACGACGACCTCGAGGCGCCACGAGGCCCCGGTCGTGACCTGCAGCGCCTCGACGACGGTGTCGAGGAGCTTGGTCTCGAGCAGCTGCCGGTCGAAGGAGGAGGCGACCGCGACGGTGGCCGTGTCGCCGTCGAGGGCGACGAGACGGGCGGAGCGCAGCTGGCCGCGGTGCAGCGGAGACAGGTCCGACGGCATTGCCTGGATGCTCGCGGCCCACGTTCCGGCCAGCTCTTCCGCGGGTGCCGTCTGGCCTGCCTCGGTCACACGCGCCTCCCTGGCGGTCCGTCGTTGTCCACACCGATGTCCACAGATGTGGACTGCAACAGGGAGAAGCACGGAACGTAGTGCCTCGGGTGCTGCCGGTGCAAGGCACCTGCGCCGCACGCCGGTGAACACCCCCGGCACCTCTCCGCGCGCCTCACCTCTGTCCGTCGGCGCTCGTGCGACTGTAGACGGTTGCGGGTCGCCGGTGCAGCCACCTCGGCGTGGTCTGTGGAGAGTGCCCGGTGACGCTAGTCTCGTGCCCCGCCGCAGCCTCGTCGCCGGGAACGGCCCGGTGGTGCCTGCCCTCGCACGGACCCCGTGGTTTGACCCCCTACGAGCGCCGCGCGTACCTTTGGCAGGTTGCCCCGCAGGTGCTACCACCGGCGGCGGCCGTCCCCGACACGACGCTGAGAGGTCCCAGTGAGCAAGCGCACGTTCCAGCCGAAGAACCGTCGGCGTGCCCGCACCCACGGCTTCCGCGCCCGGATGCGCACGCGAGCCGGTCGCGCCATCCTCGCGGCGCGCCGTTCCAAGGGCCGTTCCGAGCTCTCGGCCTGACCGGCGCCCGGAGCACCGGTCCTCACCTCCGCACCCCCGTGGCCGTCCGCACCCCGCCGGCGGTCCGGGGGTGCTGTCGTCGCCAGGGGGGCTGACGTGGCGTTGCCGCGTGAGGCGCGGCTGCGGCGGTCGGTCGACATCACGACCACGGTGCGCCGCGGCCGCCGTGCGAAGGCGGGTCCGCTCCTCGTCCACGCGGTGACGGGGTCCGTCGCCGCAGGTCAGGGGCTCAGGGTCGCCACCGTGACCCCGCGGGCCGTCGGCACCGCCGTCGTGCGCAACCGCGCGCGGCGACGGGTGCAGGGGGTCGTCGTCGACCTCCTCCACGAGGGGTCGGTCGTGCGGGGGGCCGATGTGGTCGTCCGCTTCCTGCCCGGCAGCGGCGAGGCCGACAGCGCCCTGCTCGGCCGCAGCCTGCGCCGGGCCCTGGAGCGCCTCGGCGTGCTCGGTGAGCGGACCGGTGGTGGACCGCGTGGCGACTGAGCCGGTCACGGACCCGAACCCGTGGCGCGGCCTGCGCCGCGGCCCGTGGTCGACACGGCGTGTGGGGGTGCTGCTGTGGCACCTCCCGCGGGAGCTGCTCGTGCTCGTCCTCCGGCTGTACCAGCTCACGCTGTCGCCCCTGCTCGGGCCGGTGTGTCGGTTCGCGCCCTCCTGCTCGTCGTACGCTGTGACGGCGGTCCGCCGGTACGGGGTGCTGCACGGCAGCTGGCTCACGGCACGACGACTGGGTCGCTGTCACCCGTGGAACCCCGGGGGCTGGGACCCCGTCCCCCAGCGGCGGACCCGCGAGCACGGCACGAACCACGGCACGAGCGACACCACGCACGACGACAGCCACCACCACGCGCAGCACCACGACACGACCGGGCGGTCACCACGCGACCGGCCGGCGTCCTGAGGAGGACCGGAACCGGATGGGCGACTTCTTCGCGAGCCTCCTCTTCCCGATCGAGTGGTTCGTCGCGTGGGTCATGGTCACGGCGCACGCCGGCCTCACCGCGATCGGCTTCGCCAGCGACGGTGGCCCCGCGTGGACCCTGTCGATCATCGCCGTCGTCCTCGTCGTCCGCACCCTCCTGATCCCGCTGTTCGTCCGCCAGATCAAGGCGTCGCGGGCGATGCAGATCATCCAGCCCGAGCTGAAGAAGATCCAGGACAAGTACAAGGGGCGTAGCGACCAGGCCTCCCGCGAGGCCATGACGAAGGAGACGATGGAGCTCTACCGGAGCTCGAAGACGAACCCGTTCGCCTCGTGCCTGCCGATCCTCGTCCAGCTGCCGATCTTCTTCGGGCTGTTCCGGGTCCTCAACCGCCTCCGCACCGGCGGGGAGATCGGCCCGTTCAACGACGCGCTCATCGCCGAGGCGCAGCAGGCCCGCTTCTTCGGCGCCCCGCTGTCGGACACGATGCTGACGGCCACGTCACCGTGGACGTACGTCGTCGCTCCCGTCCTCGTCGTCATCATGACCGTCTCGCAGTTCTACGTGCAGCGGATGCTCATGACGAAGAACATGAGCCCCGCGGCGATGGACAGCCCGTTCTTCAAGCAGCAGAAGATGCTGCTGTACGTGCTCCCGCTCGTCTTCGCGGTCTCGGGCGTCGGGTTCGCCATCGGCCTCGTCCTCTACTGGTGCACCACGAACATCTACAGCGCCGTCCAGCAGACGATCGTCATCCGCAGCCTGCCCGCGCCCGGCTCCCCGGCGGAGAAGGAGCTCGAGGCCCGGCGCCGCCGCAAGGCGGAGCGCAAGGCCGCCCGGACCGGCAAGAGCGTCGAGGAGATCCTCGGCCTCCCCGAGCCCGTCGAGGACGCCGAGCCGGCAGCGCCCGCGAAGCGCGTCCAGCCCCGGAAGCAGCCGAGGAGCAAGCGGAAGCCGGGCGCCGCCTGAGCGCTTCCGCGCCCCCACACCTCCGCCCGGCGGGTCCCCGTCCCGCCGGCCCCGGACCCCAGCACCACAGGACGAGCGGGGACACACGACCGGCAGGCGGCCGGACGACCTGAGGGGCCAGCGCAGGGCGCGGCCGGTGAGGAGCAACCGTGGACAGCACGGCGGACGAGACGGTGGACCCGACGACGGCGTCGACGGCCCCGGACCCGGCGACGGACGAGCAGTCACCGTCGCGACGGCAGCAGCTGCTCGACCAGGAGGGCGACGCGGCCGCGGACTACCTCGAGGAGCTGCTCGACATCGTCGACCTCGACGGTGACATCGACATCGACGTGGAGAACGGTCGTGCGAGCGTCGCGGTCGTCGCCGAGGGTGCCGACCTCGCGGGGCTGCAGCGTCTCGTCGGTCGGGACGGCGAGGTCCTCGAGGCGCTCCAGGAGCTGTCCCGGCTCGCCGCCCAGGCGCGCACCGGCGAGCGCTCACGGCTCCTTCTCGACATCGCCGGCTGGCGGGGGCAGCGGCGCAGCACCGCTGCGCGCATCGCCGCCGAAGCCGTCGAGCGCGCGCGGGCGACCGGAGAGGCCGTCGAGCTCGAGCCCATGCCCGCCTACCAGCGCAAGGCGGTCCACGACGCGGTCGCGGACGCCGGGCTGCGGAGCGAGTCCGACGGCGTGGAGCCCAACCGCTTCGTCGTCGTCCTCCCCGACTGAGTGCCGTGAGACCCGCCGCCGCGGACCGGGTCTTCGGTGAGGCGGTCGGCCTCGCGGAGCGCTATGTCGCCCTCCTCGCGACGTCGGGCACCGAACGCGGTCTCATCGGTCCGCGCGAGACGGACCGGCTGTGGGAGCGGCACGTGCTCAACTGCGCCGTCGTCGAGGAGCTCGTGCCGACGGGGGCCGTGGTCGTCGACGTCGGCAGCGGCGCCGGCCTGCCGGGTATCCCGTTGGCCCTCGCCCGCCCGGACGTCCGGGTGGAGCTCGTCGAGCCGCTGCTGCGACGCACGACGTGGTTGGAGGAGGTCGTCACCGAGCTGGGCCTCGGTGACCGCGTCGAGGTCACCCGGGGGAAGGCCGCGGTGGTGGGCCCCCGGAGAGCGGACGTCGTGACGTCCCGGGCGGTGGCGTCCCTCGACAAGCTGCTCGTGATGTCGCGACGCCTGGCCCGTCCCGGAGGCCTCCTGCTCGCGCTCAAGGGGGCCTCCGCGGAGGCGGAGGTGAGCGCTGTCCCCAGGTCGGCGCGGGCCGGCTGGGAGGCGGACATCACCGTGGCACGATGCGGCGGTGGGGTTGTGGCAGAAGAGACGACGGTCGTCGTTGCGCGCCGGGTCGGTGGCTGAGGTGACGGCGTCGGTGCCCAGCGTCACCGGCAGGCGCATCTCCTCGGCTGTCGACAGCGACGGCGTTTCACGTGAAACGCTCGACGGTGAGCAGGCGGACGGGAGGCCGAGCCGCATGCGGTCGAGCGCGGTGTCGTCGCGCGAGGGGACGGCTGTGGACGAGGCCGGGGTGACCGCCGATGTTTCACGTGAAACAGGCTCGGACGAGGCCCTCACCACTCGGGCCGATGCGCCACGTGGCACGACCGTCGACGAGCCAACCGCATCGTCCGCTGCAGAAGAGGCGTCGGAGTCGTGGCGTGACGCCGTTGCCGACGCGCTCCCCGAGCCGGACGAGGAGACCCCGCTCGCCCGGGAGCTGGCGACCGACGCCCGTCGACGGCTCGCCCTGCACGGTCGGACGTTCCCGGCTCCGAAGGCGGGCACGCGCGTCGTCACCGTGGCCAACCAGAAGGGCGGCGTCGGGAAGACGACGACGGCGGTCAACCTCGCGGCCGCTCTGGCCCAGGGTGGACTGCGGGTCCTCGTGGTCGACGCCGATCCGCAGGGGAACGCGAGCACGGCCCTCGGTGTCGAGCACCACGGCGACGTCGCCGGGGTCTACGACGTCCTCATGGACGAGGCGCCCCTTCGTGACGTCGTGCAACCGTGCCCGGAGGTGCAGGGCGTGTCGTGCGCGCCGGCGACGCTCGACCTGTCGGGCGCAGAGATCGAGCTGGTGCCGGTCGTCGCGCGCGAGTACCGGCTGCGGAAGGCGATCGACCGCTACTGCGCGGAGCACTCCGAGCCGCCGCACTACGTCCTCATCGACTCCCCTCCCAGCCTCGGCCTCCTCACCCTCAACACGCTCGTCGCGGCCCGGGAGGTGCTCATCCCGATCCAGTGCGAGTACTACGCGCTCGAGGGGGTCACCCAGCTCATGCGGACGATCGAGCTCGTCCAGCACAACCTCAATCCCGAGCTCGACGTGTCGACCGTCCTCCTCACGATGTTCGACGGACGCACCCGGCTCGCGGCGGACGTGTCCGCGCAGGTCCGCGAGGCCTTCGGTGAGCGCGTCCTGCGCGCGGCGATCCCGCGGTCGGTGCGAGTGAGCGAGGCGCCGAGCCACCTCCAGACCGTCATGACCTACGACCCCACGTCCAGCGGCGCCCTCTCGTACCTCGAGGCGGCGCAGGAGATCGCCACCCGAGGAGCCTCCGCATGAGCACGCCCCGCCGAGGTCTGGGTCGAGGGATCGGTGCGCTCATCCCACCGGCACCCGCGGCACCGAGCCAGGAGACGGCACCTGCCGCCGGCCGGCAGCGACCGGTCGACGTCTTCTTCCCCAGCGGCGCGGTCGCCCGCGCCGACGTTTCACGTGAAACGTCGGCCGCCGACCTCGGCGTCGTGGCGACGGACGGCGACGACGTCCTGGTCCAGGTCCCCGGCACGACGTTCACCGAGCTCCCGGTGGGGGCCGTGCGTCCCAACCCGCGTCAGCCCCGCCAGGTCTTCGACGCCGACGACATGGCCGAGCTGGTCCACAGCGTGCGGGAGATCGGCGTCCTCCAGCCGGTCGTCGTCCGACCGCTGGACGAACCGGACGGCGACGTCCGCTACGAGCTGGTCATGGGCGAGCGTCGCTGGCGCGCGTGCCAGGCGGCCGGGCTCGAGACCGTCCCGGCGGTCGTGCGTGCGACCGAGGACGACGACCTCCTGCGGGACGCCCTGCTCGAGAACCTCCACCGCAGCGAGCTCAACCCGCTCGAGGAGGCGGCGGCGTACCAGCAGCTGCTCGACGACTTCGGCTGCACGCAGGACGAGCTGTCACGCCGGATCGGACGGTCCCGACCGCAGGTGTCGAACACGTTGCGCCTGCTGCGCCTGCCGCCCGCGGTGCAGCGTCGCGTCGCGGCCGGGGTGCTCAGCGCCGGCCACGCGCGTGCGCTCCTCGGCGTCGAGGACGAGGCCGCCGCGGAGCGGCTCGCGCAGCGGATCGTCAGCGAGGGCCTCTCGGTCCGGGCGGTGGAGGAGATCGTCGCGACGGGCGGGGCGCGGCCCACCGCCGCGCGCGCGCCGCGCGCGGGTCGTCACATGCCGCTGCTCGACGACGTCGCGTCGCGCCTGTCCGACCGGCTCGACACGCGGGTCAAGGTGGCCCTCGGCCGCACCCGCGGCCGGCTGACCGTCGAGTTCGCCACGGTCGAGGACCTCGACCGCATCCTGTCGGTCCTCGACCCGGGCGGACCCGGCGTCCGCGGCGGCGCGCACCCGCAGGCGGCCGACGACCTCTGACCGTCGCGCGCGATCGGGGTCAGCGGGAGGTGCGCTGCGCAGCGGCGACGAGCCGGGAGTACACGGCGCCCGCGCCACCGTCGGCCTCGAGGGCGAGGGGTACGAGGCTCGTCCCCGTCATCCCGGGCGCGGTGTTGACCTCGAGGAACCACGGCACCCCGGCGGCGTCGACGATCCAGTCGCTGCGACTGAGGTGGCCGAGCCCGAGCGCGACGTGCACGCCCACGGCCTGCTCGAGGAGCCGAGCCGTGACCTCGTCGTCAAGGCGGGCAGGACAGTGGAAGAGCGTGGCCCCCGCGGTGTAGCGGGAGCCGTAGTCGTACGCCCCGGACTCCGGTTCGATCTCCACGGCGGGAGCCGCGACGGGTCCCGTTCCGTCGTCGACGACCGTGACGGCGACCTCGGTCCCGGACACCATCGCCTCGACGCGGCACTCGGGGTCGTAGCCGAGCGCGCTCACCATCGCGTGCGGGAGGTCCTCCGACCGCTCGACCACGACGACGCCCATGCTCGACCCGCCGTGCACGGGCTTGACGACGGCCGGCAACCCGACGCTCGCACCCACGAGCGGCAGCAGCTGCGCGGCGCCGAGGTCGCGGACGAGCGAGTGGGGCACGGTGACGCCGTCCGGGACCGGCACGCCGGCCCGGGCGACGACCGTCGCGGCGGTGGACTTGTCCCAGGCCAGCCGGCAGGCCGCGGAGGACGAGCCGACGAACGGCACTCTCGCCAGCTCGAGGACCTGGGCGAGCGTGCCGTCCTCACCGCCGGCACCGTGGAGCACGGGCCACACGACGTCGGCGTGCCCGCGGCCCACGACCTCGAGGACGTCCGCGCCGACGTCGGCGACCTCCGCGTGGAGGCCGGCCTCGAGGAGGGCGTGGACGACCCCGCGACCGGAGCGCAGCGACACCTCGCGCTCGGCCGACAGCCCGCCGGCGAGCACGAGCACAGAGGCGCTCACGCCGTGTCCGTCGCAGGCCGGTCGACGTCGCCGGTGGGGACGGCGACGGGGACGGGTCCGGTGCCCCGGAACGTGCGGCGCAGCTCGCGCTCGCCCGCCACCACGCCCGCGAGCCGGCGCACCCCCTCGGCGATGCGCTCGGGGGGCGGGAAGCAGAAGGACAGGCGCATGTGGGCGCCGCCGCCCCCGTCGGCGTGGAACGCGGTCCCGGGGACGTAGGCGACGCGGGCGGCGACGGCCCGCGGGAGCATCGCCGTGGTGTCGAGATCGTCCGGCATGGCGACCCACGTGAAGAAGCCGCCGTCGGGACGGGTGAGGACGGCGTCCGGCAGGTGCTGCTCGAGGGCGCCGACGAGTGCGTCCCGGCGTTCCCGGTAGACCGAGCGCAGCACCTTGACGTGCGCGCGCCAGTCGCTCGTCGCGAGGTACGTCGCGACGACCCGCTGGCTGAACGACGACGGGCACAGCACGGCGGCCTCCGCGGCGAGCACGAGCTTGCTCCGCAGCGCCGGGGGCGCCACGGCCCAGCCGACCCGGAGCCCGGGGGCGAATGTCTTGGAGAACGACCCGAGGTAGACGACGCCGTCCGGGTCGAGGGAGTGCATGGCGGGCAGCGGGTCGTGGTCGAAGCCGAGGAGCGCGTAGGGGTCGTCCTCCACGACGAGGACCTCGAGGCGCCGGCAGACCTCCACGAGGGCGGCGCGACGGCGGGCGCTGGTGGTCGTCCCGCCGGGGTTCTGGTGGTGCGGCACGACGTAGAGGGCCTTGACGCGTCGTCCGGCCGCCCGTTCCCCGACCACGACCGCCTCCAGGGCGACCGGGTCGACCCCCTCCGCGTCGACCGGCACGTGGCGGACGTCCGCCTCGTACGAGCGGAGCACCCCGAGCGCCCCGACGTAGCTCGGCGTCTCGACGAGCACGACGTCACCGGGGTCGACGAGGACCCGGACGAGGAGGTCGAGGGCGTGCTGGCTGCCGGTGGTCACGACGACGTCGTCCGGGTCGCACGTCACCCCGACGGTCGTCATGACGTCGACGATCTGCTCGCGCGCAAGGATGTCGCCTTGCCCTGAGCCGTACTGCAGCGCCTCGGCGGCGGAGTCGGCGGCGCAGCGCCGGACGATCTCGGCGACCTCCGGCAGCGGCAGCGCGTCGAGGGTCGGCATGCCCCCGGCGAGGCTCACGACCTCCGGCCGGCTCGCGACGGCGAAGAGCGCACGGATCTGCGACGCGGTCATGCCGCTGGCGCGACGGCTGTAGGCGCCGTGCCAGCGGTCGAGGCGGGTGCCTGTCATCGACGCCGATGGTCGCACGTCGACGCGCGAGGACCCGCCCTCCCTCGCGGGGTGGACGGGTCCTCGTGGCCGGGGCCGTGCGCGGGCGGGTCGATCAGGCGAGGAACTCCTCGAGCTCCTTGACCAGCCGCGGCTTGGGGTGCGCGCCGACGAGGCTCTTCACGAGCTCGCCGTTCTTGTAGACGTTGAGCGTCGGGATGCTGACGACGCCGTAGGCGGCGGCGGTGCGGGGGTTCTGGTCGGTGTCGACCTTGACCACGTCGATCTTGTCGCCGTACTCCTCGGAGAGCTCCTCGAGGATCGGGGCGACCTGTCGGCACGGGCCGCACCAGGTGGCCCAGAAGTCGACGAGCACGGGCTTGTCGGACTGCAGGACGTCCTTGTCGAAGTCGGCGTCGGTGGTGGCCCTGGTCGCCATGCGGGTTCTCCTCGTGTCGGTGTCTGTGGGGATGTCTGCGGGGATGTCGGTCGGGGTGCTGGTCAGTCGGCCGAGGCGAGCACGTGCTCGCCCGGGCGGTCGTGCTGGAGGTGCTGCTCGGTGCTCTCGGGGAACGCGGTCTCGACGGCGTCCTCGACGTCCTCGGTGTCGTCGAGGGCGGCGAGGTAGCGCTCGGCGTCGAGGGCGGCGGCGCAGCCGGAACCCGCCGCGGTGATGGCCTGCATGTACTCGTGGTCGAGCACGTCGCCGGCCGCGAAGACCCCGGGCAGCGACGTCTTGCCGGAACGCCCCTCGACCACGACGAAGCCGTTCTCGTCGAGCTCGAGCTGGCCGCGCACGAGGTCGGTGCGGGGGTCGTGGCCGATGGCGACGAAGACGCCGCTCACCGCCAGCTCGGACTCCTCGCCCGTGACGCGGTCGCGGAGACGGACCCCTGTGACGCTCTGGTCGCCCAGGACGTCGACCACCTCGCTGTTCCAGCGGAAGGAGATCTTCGGGTCGGTGAAGGCCCGCCGCTGCATGATCTTGCTGGCCCGCAGCTCGTCCCGGCGGTGCACGATCGTGACCGAACGGGCGAACCGCGTGAGGAACGTGGCCTCCTCCACGGCGGAGTCGCCGCCGCCCACCACGACGATGTCCTTCTCCTTGAAGAAGAAGCCGTCGCACGTCGCGCACCAGCTGACGCCACGACCGGACAGCCGCTTCTCGTTCGGCAGGCCGAGCTCGCGGTACGCGCTGCCCGTGGCGAGGACCACGGTGCGGGCGCGGACGGTGTCGCCGGAACCCGTGACGAGCTCCTTGACCTCGCCCTCGAGCCGCATCTCCACGACGTCGTCGGCGACGAGCTCGGCGCCGAAGCGCTCGGCCTGGGCCCGCAGCTGCTCCATGAGGTCCGGGCCCATGACACCGGTCGGGAAACCGGGGTAGTTCTCGACGTCCGTCGTGTTCATGAGGGCGCCACCCGCCTCGACGGAGGACTCGAACACGAGCGGGTGCAGCTCGGCCCGGGCCGCGTAGATGGCCGCGGTGTAGCCCGCGGGTCCCGAGCCCACGACCACGACCTCGCGGACCGGGGTGCCGGTTCCGGTGGGCGCGGCGGTGCTGGGGGTCGTCATTCGCGTGGTCCTCTCGTCGTTGCGCGGTGTCCGATCGTCTGTCCGGCCTCGTCAACAGTACGGGGGCGCACCGTGTTCCTCGGGTCCTCGCGACCGCGGCCGCCCCGCGCCGGCGGGCGGGCGTCAGCCGGGCAGGCGGTAGAAGCCGCGGAGCGTCTCGGTGTCGCAGTCGGGGCCCACGACCCACACGAGGTAGCCCTCGCCCGAGGCCTCCGGCACCACCACGACGGTCGACGGGACGCCGTCGACGGCCGCGAGGTCCACCGCCGCCGCCGTCTGCTCCGGCCCGGCGAGCTCGCTCACGCACTCCTGCAGCGCCGCGGGGTCGGCAAGGGGGCTGCCGACGACACCGGCGCGCGGGTCACCGGCGGTCCCGGGGGCCGGTGCCGAGGCGGCCGGGGCGGAGGCGGCGGCGTCGGCACCCTCCTCGGCGGCGCCGGCCTCCGCGGAGGCGGGACCGTCCGGCTGCAGGTCCGCGTCGGGGGCCGCGGCGCCCGCCTCGCCGCCGGCCGCGTCCGACAGCGTGCTCAGCTCCTCGGCGGCGGCCGCCGACCCCGAGCTCGCGACGGTGACGAGCTGCTGGACCTGCGCCGCGAGGGCGGCCTCGTCGGCGGTGGCGTAGTCCGTCCCCGTCGCGACGAGGGCGCGCGGCGGCGGCGCGGCGCTCGCCGCCCCGCCCTCGGCGGTGGCGTCCTCGGCGCTGACGGCGGAGTCACCGCCGCCGAGCTGCTGGACGCCCACGACGCCCGCAGCCCCGAGGACCAGGACGCCCGCGGCCACCGGCAGCCACCGGGTCGCGAGGGCGCGACGCCGCTCGCCCTGCTGCTCCTCGCGCTGCTCGCGGCGCGACGTCCCGAAGCCTGCCGAGCCGGCCCGCGGCCGTCGCCCTGGCGTCACGGCGGGCACGGTCCGGCCCTCGGTCTCCTCGTCGTCGGCCGAGGCCGGGACGACACCCGTCGGGCCGCTGCGCCCGGTCGCCGCCGGAGGCACGACACCGACCGGCCCGGAGCGCACGGGCGAGGCCGGCCCGGGCGCGGACCCCGGCGCCGCGGCACCGGCGTCGGGGGAGTCCGGGGGGGAGCCGGCGGCGCCGGCAGGGGCGTCGTGGGACGCCGTCGCGCCGTCCGTCGCGCCGCCCACGTGGGCGCGCACCGCGCGGTCGAGGCGGGCGGCCACGTCGTCGGGCATCGGGGGCGCCTCGACGGACGACAGGAGCTCTGCCACCCACTCGTGGTCGTCGTTCACCGTGCCTCACCCGCCGTCCCGGCTCCTCGTGGTCCTCCCGCCTCCGACGGGCCTGTCCCGTCTTGGACGCCGACGGCGCCGCTCGGGTTCCCGAGGACCTTCGCCAGCTGGGCCCTCGCCCGGGAGCACCGCGACTTCACCGTGCCCTCCGGCAGGTCGAGGATCTCCGCCGCCTCCGCGACGGGCAGCCCGTGCATGTGGACGAGGACGACGGCCGCCCGCTGCCCGGGGGACAGCGTCTGCAGCGCCGCCACGACGTCGAGGCGCTGCTCCACCTGGCCGCTCTCGTCGCCGGGCGCGGCAGGGTCGACGTGCTCGTCGAGCGGGGTCGTCGGGCGCGCGGCCGCCCGGCGCAGCCGGTCGAGCGACGCGTTGACGACGATGCGGTACAGCCACGTCCGGACCGCCGAGCGGCGCTCGAAGCGCTCGACCGCCCGTAGCGCCGACACCATGGCCTCCTGCAGGGCGTCCTCGGCGTCGGCGGGGTTGCCGGTCGTGCGGAGCGCCACCGCCCACAGGACGTCGCGGTGCCGGCGGACGAGCTCGCCGAACGCGTCGGCGTCGCCGGCGAGGTGCGCGTCGAGGAGGGCGGCGTCGCTGGGCCCGGACGTCACGGCGCCACCCGGACCTGGACCTCGCTCACCAGGGCGCGCCAGTCGCCGTCGTTCTCGGGCAGGGACGTGAACCACAGCACGACGTACTGCGTCTCGACGGGCTCGTCGAGCTCGACGACCGACGCGGAGGCCCCCGTCCCGGCGGTCCCGACGACGGTCGAGCCCTCGAAGGCGGCGTCGGGCGCGGTGCGGACCTCGTAGCTGCCGCCCGAGCCCGGCGCGACCACCGACACCCCGGAGACGAGGCGCGGGGCGCCGAGGTCGAGCGCGAGACCGAGACCGTCCTTGAGCCCGCCGAATGCCTGCGAGTTGTACCGCTGCGTGTTCCACGCCGTGCCCGGGTCGCCGTCGATGGCGCGCGGTGCCTCCTGGTCGTTCTCCTCGCCGTCGCCCTGCGGGTCCAGCGGCTGCACCCCGGCGGGGCTCACGAGCTGGGGCTCGGCGGGCGAGGGCGCGACCTCGCTGCTCGGCGGCTGGCTCGGCGGCGCGCTGGGCTCCGCCGACGGCGTGACCGTCGTCGTGACGGTCGGGGCCGGTGCCGCGATCTCGGGCGAGCGGAGCCGGTCGAGACCGTAGACGAGGGCGGCGACCACGAAGGCGCCCATCACGAGGACGACCGCGACCCCCGCCCCGGCCCCCGCGGGGCGCCGGCGGGGCTGGCGCGGGGGTCGCGGCGACGCGGGCACGACGCCGGTCGCTCCCGCGGCGGCGGGACGGCCCGACGGCCGCGCGGGTCCTCGCCCGGACGCGGGCCGTCCC